>JAYKGU010000177.1:0-24076 GCA_035285585.1 Synechococcales cyanobacterium | reverse complement strand
TCGTTCGCGCAAGACAGATGTCCTACCCGTACACAGAAAAGTAGCTGGGTGACCAGTCGGCAATAGGCTACCTGCAATTACTGGGAGAGTGGCGCGCCCAGTCGGAGTCAGACTTCGTTAATCAACTTCGTCCTCGTTGATATTCGGGCTAAATACCCACGGGGGTAGGAACTATCCTCGTTAGACGCAGAGTCGCCAACCTCTACTAAACACGCAAGTGTTAGGCAAGTTGGGGCGTTGAAGCGTCCGAAACAATGCCCTAAGCGGCGGACCGAAACTCCGTCCTCTTAGGGCGGAGTAGTTCATCAATTGTCTTTGGCGACGGGACGAACTAAGCTGGCAAAGGACACTTCCATTTCCCAGGCCCGATGGTGACGGAAAAGCCGCTAACCCCTCCCACCCTGCGCCCCTACCAGGCTGCCCTCATCCACGACCTTTACCAGGCCATCAACCAGGGCTATCGGCGCATTGCCATCATTGCCGGTACCGGGGCAGGGAAGACCATCATTGGTGGGCAAATCTGTGCCGATGCCGAAGCCCAGGGCTGCTGGCTGCTGTTCATCGTGCATCTGGACGTATTGGTGGGCCAAACCTACGACAAGATGAAGGCTTTTGGCTTGCGGTGCGGCTTTATTAAGGCGGGCTGGCAGGAAGACCCCACCGCCCCCATCCAGATCGCCAGCATTCAAACCATGGCCAACCGTCACTGGTGGCGCAAGTGGCCTGCCAGCATTGTGTTCTACGACGAGGCCCACACCACCGCCTTCAGCCGGGTGGGGCAGCAGGTGCTCTACCGCACCCACCCCGACGCCGTGCATTTGGGCATGACAGCCACCCCCTATCGCCTGGGGGAGGGGCAGATGGGCGACCATTTCCAGACCTTTGTGGCGGCTCCCATCCCGTCGGAGCTACAGCGTATGGGGTTTCTGGCGACCATGCAGTACTATGGCGTTCCCTCCGACGGGCAGATTGACCTGGGGGGCGTGCGGGTGATGGCTGGGGACTATGACGAGCGAGATTTGAAGAATGCGTGCGATCGCCCCGAACTCATCCAGCGCATTGTAGATGAATGGCAGCGGCTCACCCCCGGCAAGCGCACCATCGCCTTCTGTGTAGACATTGAACATGCCCAGCACGTGGCGGCGGCCTTTCGGGCAGTGGGCGTGCCTGCAGACACGGTGGCGGGTACCACCCCCATAAAAGAAAGGCAGCAGCTCTATGACGCCCTGGGCCAGGGCGACCTGCTGGTGCTCACCTCCTGCAACGTAATCAGCATCGGCTTTGACGAACCCAGCGTGGAGGTGGGGCTGTTGCTGCGGCCCACCCAGTCTAAGGCACTGCACTTTCAGCAAATCGGGCGGGTGATGCGGATCTCGCCACAGACGGGCAAGACCTGCGGCGTAATTTTAGATCAGGCGGGAAATTTGCAGCGACTGGGCTTTCCCGAAGATATTCAAGACTACCATTTGCCCACCAGCCGCTCTCCCCAGATGGGGCACGCCATACCTATGAAGCAGTGCCCCCTGTGCAACCGCCTGATGTGGATTTTCCTTACGGAATGTCCGGGCTGTAGCTACCAGTTTCCCACCGAGCAGCAGGTTTGCACCGATGACATGGTGGAACTTTTAAGCGAGGCCCAACTGCGCCAGGTGGAAGAGTCACGGCGCTATGAGTTTTTCAAAGCCCAGCGGCGCAAGACCTTTGAAAATGGCCTTTCCCCAAGCTGGACGCGCAAGGTGTTTTTTCAAACCTTTGCCCAATGGCCCAGGGAAGAGTGGTATCGGGGGGCGGTGTTTGGCGATCGCCCCACTTTGGCAGACCAGCGCGCCTACAAAGCCTATTTGCTAGCCCTGGCCCAGCAGCACGGGCGATCGCTCTCCTGGGTGCTCAATGAGTTTCAGAAGGAGTTTGGCCCCGATGCGTGGCGGCAGGTGTTTGCTGAGGGGTGAGTGGCCCAGTAAAGCGGCTGGACACTAGTTGGGAAGGCTGCCAGGGGGCTAACCAGTAAAGGTCTTGCACGATGGTTTCTGGCTCAGTGGCGTTGGTCTGGATGCTCACCACCGCCACGTTATTGCGCCCCACCACGTCCTTTCCTTCCTGGAACCAGCGGGCTGTCCAGGGGTTGAGCGATCGCCACCAGGATGGGCGAGATGGCCCTGGTTGGGGCGATCGCTCCAGAGCAAAGGCTGGGGCTTGGGCAGGCTGGCGGGGCAGCCATTCCAGAGTGCAAACCCAATCGGCAGGAGGCAACCTGTCTGTTGGGGCCTTGGACGACTCTGACTGGGCGGCGGGTCGGGAAGTCGTGGTCGCGGCAGGCAGCAGGCGATGCCAGGGGCGGGACGGCAGCTCTACCATGTCTTGTGGCGTATTCCATCCCAGCCAGGTGCGGACGGATTCCGGCAGCAGCCAGGACTTGAGGCGCGTATGGATCAAATGGGTGAGCAACTCTTCGTTCTTAAAGGAACTGGCGGTCAGCTGCACGAGCACGGAGGGCGGCTGAGCCGGGTCGTGGGGCTGGTAGGTGAGCCGCACGGCAGCCCCGTAGTGGATATCCCCCGACAGCACCACCACCTGCCGCCGTTGCTGAAATAGCGTGAGCAAAAGACTTGCCAAGGCTTTCATGTTAATATTCCAGGCGTCTCCCACATCGGCGGTGAAGACCTGACGGCGGCGGAGCTGCCACTGGTGATACCAGTCAATGACTTTGAGCTGAAAGACATTGGTGGGCGCAATCACCACCGTCAGGCGCGACTGGGGATGGCTTTGCTGCAGGGGGAGGGTGAGCTGCTGTTCAAAGGCAGACGGACACAGCAGCATGGGTGGGGCGATCGCCCCATCGTCGGGATAACCCCGCCACATCCGCGTATCCAGCACAATCACGTCATGGTGGTGGCTATGGACGGTGTAGTGCCAGTTCAAGGCATCGACGTGGCGCTGCAGTCGCCAGATGACCTGACTTTGATCTTGCCCCTGGTCTTTGACGAATACCGGCAATCCGGTTTCTGGCTCCGTGGGGGGCATGCCCAGGTATTGGGCGATCGCCTCTGCCGCCTGCGCATCCCTTCCCTGGGAAGCCGACCAGGCTGCTGCTGTCGTCAGCAACTGCGCCCCCGACTGGCCCGGTTCGAACTGCCAGGGGGTATTGCCCCAGGCTTGAAACACCGCATAGCTGAGCAGGGCATTTTGCACCGTGCGCCGCCCCAGGGGTTTGCCCAAGACCCGCAGACACCAGGCCTGGTTCAGGTTCCAGTCGTCGCTCACCTCATGGTCGTCAAAGATGGTGTAGGTGGGCACGTTGGCCAGGGCACGGCGCACCTGCCAGAGGGTGTGGGCTAGTTGGCGCAGGGTTTGTACTTCTTCATCCCACTGGCGACAGGTGTCGCGATCGCCCCCCATTTCTTCACCCTGGGGCAGGGGAATTTGCCAGCACACCGGCGACCACATCAGCAAGTACAGGCTGCAGTATTCCCCCAGGCTAAAGGCGTGGCTGGTGACTTTTTCCCGCTTGTGCCGCAGCCCGCCGGTAAACCCGGCCTCGTAGGTGGCCACGTCGGCCCGTTGCCCTGGCGGTAGATCCTGAGGAGGTCGGTACTGGATGGCGTTCTGTGAGCCAATGGGGAGCGGTTCTTCCCAGCCCAGCAGGGCATCCCCCAACCCGCTGGCCAGCCAGAGCAAAGGTCTGGCAATGTCGTCGGCGTAGATCTGGTCGCCCGTCAGGAAAAGCTGATGGGGCCGATGCTGGGGCGATCGCGCCTGTGCTGCAATGAGCTGATCAATAATGACCATGGCGTCCTGCCCGTCGCCGTGGGCTTTGCGGCACGAGCCGTGGACGAGGCGCAGGTGTTCCAATCGGCTGGGGGGCAGGGCAAAGGTGGGTTTTTGGTGGGCAAAATAGCTAATGGTAGGAGAAAACTCGGCCACTGCCTCGGCCTCGGCTGGGAGAAAAAGCCCAGTGTCGCTGGCTTTGAACCGTAAATCGTAGGCATAGAGGCGATCGCTCTCCAGAGAACTCCCTTGGGTTGACCGGGCCGTAACGGCAGCGATGTGGAGGTGCTGGCCCAGGGCGATGGTCTGCCGCTGGCCGTGAAAGATGGCTTGACCGATCTGTTCACCACCCTGGTCGGTTTCGTAGACCGTAAGATCAACGTCGCAAGGCTGCTTGAGCGCCACCCAAACCGTGACGGCATCGGGGGTGACGTGGCGCAGGAGCGGGCCTGCCAGCACCAGGGGCAGGGTTTGCAAGATGGTCGTCCAGTGGAGGGGGGGCATGGTTGGCTTTTAAGTAGTTAAACGAAATTATTTTCCTGGGGAGGCGCGCCCTGGCGGCGGGGATGCGCACCCCTACAGAATGTAACTATTTGTGCTTGGGCGATTAAGAGAGTTGCCTAAGCTATCGTATTGCTCATGCCACTGTCATCCGTCTGGAGATGGCCTGGTGTCATCTGACTAGCGGGCATTCAAACTGGAAGACAGGGGCAAACCCTTCGTAGCCGATGGGTTTGGTATGCTGATTGAGCAATTTCCCAGCCCATCTCATCAATCGGCCTGGCAGACGGCTTTATTCGTGATCGGAGAGCATCACATGATTTTAACGGAATTTCCTGCTAGCGTTGGCCTTCTGGCATTTATTCCCCATGGTCACTGTTATCTCTGGAAGCCCGGATTGGTGTGGCTCCATGCCCTATCGGATGGCCTGATTGCCCTGGCCTATTTCTCGATTCCTATCACCCTCATTTATTTTTCGCGGGAACGCGAGGATTTACCCTATCCCTGGCTGTTTCAGCTCTTTGGGGCGTTTATTCTCACCTGCGGCCTCACCCATACGATGGAAATTTGGACGCTCTGGCACCCGACCTACTGGCTGTCGGGGGCCATGAAAGCGATAACTGCAATAGTTTCCCTGGTGGCGGCATCGGCCCTGATTCCCGTAATTCCCCTGGCCCTGGCCCTGCCCAGCCACCAGGAGTTAGAAGCGCTCAACCTCAAGCTGGAAGAACAGGTGCGCAATCGCACCCGCTCCCTGCAACTCAGCAAAGAGCGACTCAAGCTGGCCGTCCGGTCGGCCAACATTGGCATTTGGGACTGGGACATCGTCAACGACCGTTTGGTCTGGGACGATCGCCTGTATGAGCTGTATGGCATTAGCGCTGGCGATTTTAGCGGAGCCTACGCCGCCTGGGAAGCCGGACTTCACCCGGACGATCTCCCGGCTACCCGCACCGTATTACAGCAGGCCCTGGCGGGGGAAAGGGACTATGAAACGGAGTTTCGGGTGGTGTGGCCCAACGGCAGTATTCACTGGCTGGAATCCTACGGGCTGGTTCAGCGAAACGATCAGGGGCAACCCCTGCGGATGATTGGGGTCAACCTGGACATTACCGAGCGTAAGCAGGCGGAGGAGGAGCGTATCCAGACAGAAAAACTGCGCGTGGAGTTTCATTTGCTGGAAACCACCCTCAATACGGTGCTGGCGGGATACTGGGACTGGCACATCCCTGAAAACTACTGCTACATGAGTCCCAGTCTCAAAGGTATGTTTGGTTATGAAGATCGGGAGCTGTCTAACTCGACAGAGACCTGGCAAGGTTTGATGTTTGCCGAAGACTTGCCCCAGGTGATGGCATCCTTTGAGCGCCATGTTGCCAGCCGGGGAGAGGTGCCCCACTATAATGAAGTGCGATATCACCATAAAGATGGATCGACAATTTGGGTCATCTGTGCTGGACAGGTGATTGAGTGGGACACAGCGGGTCAACCGCTGCGGATGGTAGGTTGTCACGTAGACATTAGCAGACTTAAACAAACAGAGGCCCAGCTCCAGAAAAGCGAAACCCATCTGCGATTGGCTCAGCGTATCAGCCAGTTGGGCAGTTGGGAGTTTGATGTGGTCACCGGAGAAATTAGCTGGTCGGACGAGGTGTTTCGCATCTTTGGTCGCGATCCGGCCCTGGGAACGCCCAGCTTTGACGAACTTCAGCAGCAGTTTCACCCCGACGATCGCGACTTTCACCAGCAGACCGTGGAAAGGGCGATCGCCACCCGTCATCCTTACGAGCTGGAATGTCGCGTCTATCGGTCTGGTGTTTCTTTAGCGTATATCCAGGTTAAGGGCGAACCCATTCTAAATATTTCTGGAGAGGTTATCCGGCTCGTTGGCACCATCCTGGATATTACAGAGCGCAAACAGTCTGAAGAACAATTGAGAACCCTTTCAGACCGGCTGACGCTGGCCCTCCAGGCGGGGGCGATTGGCACCTGGGACTGGGACCTGATCCACGACGCCAGTTGGGACCAGCGCATGTACGAGATCTACGGTTTGCAGGAGTTGGGGCGGCCCATTGTTTATCAAGACTGGGTTGAGCGGGTGCATCCTGAAGACCTGGCGGCGGCGGAGGCCGCGCTGCAGGCGGCGGTGCGGGGTGAAAGGGACTTTGATGTGGAGTTTCGTATTCACCGGACGGATGGAGAACTGCGCTGGATCAAGGCGATCGCCCTGGTGCAGCGAGACGACGCGGGCCAGCCCCAGCGGATGACGGGGATTAACTACGACATCACCGAGCGCAAGCAGTCTGAAGCCAAAATCCTGAAAACCACGGCCCAGCTCGCTGCCTCCAACCATGAGCTGGAAGCCTTTGCCTATTCTGTCTCCCACGACCTGCGGGCACCCCTGCGGGCCATTGACGGCTTTAGCAAGGCGCTGCTGGAGGATTATGGCGATCGCATCGACGCCGAGGGCACCGATTACTTTAACCGCATTCGCCACAACATCCAGCGGATGGGGATGCTGATTGACGATTTGTTAAGCCTCTCCCGGATTTCTCGCTCGGACATGCGGTACACGCGGATTAACCTGACTGAGCTGGTATGCGAGATAGGACAAGAGCTACAGGCTGCCGACCCGGATCGACAGGTGGAGTGGGCGATCGCCCCAGACGTGATTGTCACCGCCGATCGCACCCTGATGCGGGTAGTGTTTAGTAACCTGTTGAGCAACGCCTGGAAATTTACCAGTCACCGTTCCGCCGCTTGCATCGAATTTGGCATAATTGAGCAGAGCGGAGAAACGGTCTATTTTATTCGCGATAATGGAGCGGGTTTCGATATGGCGTATTCCTCCAAACTGTTTGGAGTTTTCCAGCGATTGCATAACACCAATGAGTTTCCTGGCACCGGCATTGGCCTCGCTATCGTGCAGCGAGCCATCCATCGGCATGGTGGGCAGGTCTGGGCAGAGGCCGCCATCGAGCGAGGCGCAACCATTTATCTCACTCTTCCTGACCCATCCATGCAGGCACCGTCAGAGTAATGACCCCACTGCGTGCCATCCTACTGGTCGAAGATAACCCCGATGACGAGCGCCTCACCATTCGCGCCCTGCGTCGGGGCAAGATTGCTAATGAAATTCTCGTAGCCCGCAATGGCGAAGAAGCTTTAAGCCTGCTGTTTAGCCTGAATCCCCTGCCGGGGGTGGTGCTTTTAGACTTAAAGTTGCCCAAGGTGGATGGGTTAGAAGTTTTGCGGGAAATTCGCGCCAATGATCGCACCTGCTTACTGGCTGTGGTGGTGCTGACCTCCTCCAGCGAAGAGCGCGACATTATTGAAAGCTATAGCCTGGGCGCAAACAGTTACGTGCGAAAACCAGTAGATATTGATCAATTTACTGAGGCGGTGCGCCAACTGGGGCTGTATTGGGCATTAATAAATGAACCAGTACCGGAAGGGGGGTAATTTGTCATGAGTGACTTCCTCACGATCTTAATGGTTGAAGATTCGGAGGATGATGCTCTTCTCACGCTCCTGGAACTTCGCCGTGGTGGCTTCACTTTAACCTGGGAGCGGGTGCAAACAGCGGACGGCTTCCGAACCGCCCTGGCAAGTCGTCCCTGGAACGCAATTATTGCCGATTATCGGCTACCGGGGTTTGACGCCCCCACCGCCCTGGACATCCTCAAACAAAGCCAGTTCGATTATCCCTTTATCGTCGTGTCGGGCACCATTGGCGAAGAATTGGCAGTGGCGATGATGAAGGCCGGTGCCCATGACTATTTGATGAAAAATAATCTCACCCGCCTGCCGGAGGCGGTGCGCCGGGAAGTGCGGGAAGCCCAGATCCGGGCCGAACGCCGTGCCGCCGACCGCCAGCTCCGGCAAGTGGCCGAGCGTGAGCGCCTGACGCGCATGGTGACTGAACGGATCCGGCGATCGCTCGACCTTGATGACATCCTCACCACCACCGTCACCGAAGTGCGCCAGGTCTTGCAAACCGATCGGGTCATTTTGTTTCGCTTTAAGCCAGGCAACCGGGGCTATGTGGCCCAGGAGTCGGTCGGTGCCGATTGGCAAAGCCTGCTTGGCCAGGAGATTTACGATCCTTGCTTTGACGGGATCTATATCGAGCGGTATGCCCAGGGGCGGATCTGGGCGATCGCCAACATTGATGACGGCAGTATCCAGCCCTGCCACGCCGATTTTCTGCGCCAGTTTCAGGTGCAGGCCAACCTGATTGTGCCGATCATTCAATCCATAGAGCTGTGGGGGTTGCTGATTGCTCACCACTGTGCTCATCCCCGTCAGTGGATGGAGGAGGAAATCCAGCTTTTGAAGCAACTAGCGGATCAGGTGGCGATCGCCATTCAGCAGGCCAATCTCTACCAGCAAAGCCAGCTCGAGCTGGCGGAGCGGCAGCGGGCTGAAGCCGCCCTGCAGTATTTGAATCAGGAACTTGAACAGCGGGTACAGAGCCGCACCCAGGCGCTGCAGCAGCAGGCTGAGCAGGAACGGTTGCTGCGGCTGATCGTGCAAAACATTCACCAATCCCTGGATCTGGATGAAACCCTGGCGACGGTGCTGCGGGAGACCCGGCGGACGCTCCATGCCGATCGGGTTGCCATTTATCAGTTCTTTCCGGAGCAGGGCGGTCAGTTTGTGGCTGAGTCGGTTGGCGAGGGGTGGCCCACCCTGGTGGGAAAAGGAATCCAGCCTGTATGGGAAGGCACGTTTTTGCAGGAAACCCAGCATGGGGGCGATCGCACCCGTGACGCGCTGGCCGTCAATGATATCTACACAGCCGGACATAAGGCTTGCTGTATTGACCTGTTGAAGCAGTTTCAGGCCAGGGCCTACGCGATCGCGCCCATTTTTCTAAACGACCAGCTCTGGGGCGTACTGGCCACCTACCAAAACAGCGGTCCCCGCGACTGGCAAGCCTGGGAGTTGAGCCTGCTGCGGCAGATTGGTATCCAAATGGCGATCGCCCTGCGCCAGTCGCACCTCTACCAGGCTGCCCAGGATCAGGTGAAAGAGCTGGAAAAGCTTCACCGCCTCAAGGACGACTTTCTCAGCACCGTGTCCCACGAGTTGCGATCGCCCCTGGCCAATATCAAAATGGCCATTCAAATGCTGGAAGTGAGCCTGAGCCACCATCAAGCTTTAGATGACCGGATCACTCGCTATCTGCAGATTCTGGATGAGGGCTGCACACAGGAGCTTACTTTGATCAACGACCTGCTTGATTTGCAGCGGCTGGAGGCGGGTGTTCAAACGCTGATGCTGGAACGGGTGGATTTGAGCTACTGGCTGCCAGCCGTAGTAGAAGTTTTTGAATCGCGTGCCCAGGAGCAGCAGCAACGGCTGGAAGTCCAGATTCCGCCAGGTTTGCCCTGCATTATGACCGATGAAATTGGGATGAAACGCATCATCATGGAGCTGCTCCATAACGCCTGCAAGTACACCCCACCCCACGAAGAGATTTCGGTGACCGCCTACGCAACCCAGACCGAGCTACACATTCAAATCTGTAACTCAGGGGTCGAACTGCCGCCAGAGGAACTTTCCCACATTTTTGAAAAGTTTTACCGGGTTGCCAGTGTGGATCGCTGGAAGCGTGGCGGCACTGGCCTGGGGCTGGCTTTGGTGCAACACTTGGTGGAACACCTGGGAGGGGCGATCGCCGTTGAAAGCACCAATAACCTGACCTGTTTTATCGTCCATCTCCCCCTCGAAGCCGAAAATAAAGTTGACCAGGATCAGGGGTAAACAAACATGGCATTGCTCCGGTTCCCCCTTTCTTCAAGGGGGGCTAAGGGGGGGATCGCCAGGTGCTTCAAACTACAGTTAGCCACTTTTCAAACAGGCTCTTATAGCGTTACGCTTTCGCGTTAGAACACTTAAGAGGTGTGGAACCCCCGCGACGCGGGGGTTCCACACTCAAACCTTAGCCCGTAGGGCTATACTCGGCCATGCCCTTCATCTGCTGCAGTGCTCGCAGGTTGTCCTGAGCCAACCTGAATTGGGGATTGAGGGTAATGGCCCGTTCAAAGTGCCACTGGGCTTTTTGCAAGTTTTCTAAATGCAAGTAGGCGACGCCCAGGCTATTGTGGGCCTCAGCATGGTGCGATCGCTCAGCGATCACCTGCTCCAACTGTTCAACGCCTGCCTGCCATTGCTGCAAATCCACCAGGATCACCCCTAGTTGATAGCGGGCCATCATTTCCTGGGGAGACAGTTCCAACCCCCGTTGATAATGCTGTACAGCACTGGTCAACTGCCCAGCACGGTAAGCCGCTAACCCCGCCTGAAAGCACTGCTCTGCTTCGGATGGCATCACCTCAGAAAGCACAACTTCTGAGAGGGCGGCATCGGGCAATACATAGCAAGTTTTAAGAAGATCATTCTCTTCCACAAACATCTCCGGAAAGAGAATGCCTGGTAACACCTGTACGGCAAAGATTTCCTGCACCATATCTTCGAATTTGAGAAAGGCTACAACTTTGCCGGTCTCGATATTGACCACCCAAACGCCACAAGTCCTTTCGGTTAAGCGCTCCGTCAGAGGGATGCCGCTAAACACCGCCGATTCCCGTACCTGGGATAAACCCACAAATGCCAGCGGCCCATAAAAGTCAATGCCGCGAGTAAACCCAGGCAGCTCCACCAGGGCTTCCACCTGTCCCGTACTTAAATCTACCGTCGCCAGACTGCCCTCACCAGATTCCAAAACCCAGAGGCGATCGCGATACCACCGGGGCGAATGGGGCATGGATAGTCCTTTGATCAGCACCTCATTGGTAGTCACGTCCATCAAAATTCCGCCCCGTGCTTTGTTGGTTCGCCACCCACTTGCCGTATCCGTAGCTCCCAGGGCGGTAACGTATTTGGGCGCACCATTGACTAATTCCAGGCCGTTGAGATGGCAGCGATCTTCGGGGGCGTAGGCACTGACAAAGGGTGGTCGCCAGCGAGGCACAAAGCTGTGATCTAAATCTTGGGTACAAAGGCAGGAAAAGCGCGTGTTCACAAACCACAGCCCTTCATTGCCCCAGGCCATTTCATGGATATCAATGTCACCCGTAACGTGAATGTTTCGGGGCAAAAAGCAAGCGTCGTGCTTGCCCCCGGTGGCAAGCCTGGGCGTAACAGCAGGCACATTGCGAAATTCCCAAATGTGAGTGCCCGTCCCGATCGCCATCCTTCCCTGCCGATCAACAGCCAGCCCCATCGGCTTTGACAGCATCCGAAAGTGGGTATTGAGGAGATCTCCCTCCGCCCGCAGCAAAACGACTTTTCCCGCCTGGTAGGTGGAAACCACAATGGATATTCCCAGCTCCCGCAGAATGGCTGGAAAGTTTGTCGTATGAATGCTACGCAGCGGCTCCAGGGTGGGGGCAGAGTCAGAAGTAACCACAGGATTTTCCCATTTGTCAATGAAAGTTCATTAATGTCAAAAAGATACCAGTAATTTGAGCAATTTCACCTGTTTTACAAACTTTTTGTAAAGGTAATGGCTGAGATTCAGGGCTTGCTTAAGGACTCAACACCTTGATCAACTAGAATTTTAGCCACGGATTAAGGTAAAAACCAGCGGTAATGTGTACTTTTCATTTAAAGAGAGTATGAAGAAAGCTACAGAATTTAAGAAGAAAGCTACTTCGATTTGATACAAACTTGATATCCATGCAAATTAGCTAAGTGGCTGGACATAAACAAAGCCGGGGTGTGCCCCCACCTGCTTTGTTTATGGCTACCTACTGATGCTCTATTGAAAGCAGTGGGTTGTTTTAATACGGCTACTTGCAGCTTGCGCTTGGTTGCCCTTTTTAAGATCCGAAGTATAGCAGCGCTACGCTTTCGCGTTAGGACGTTCTAGAGGTTTGGAACACCCAGAACGCGCGGGTTTCAACTCAAAACTTAGCCCGTAGGGCTTGTTTGCTGCAGCAGAGTAATGCTCGGTAAGTGTTTCAAAATGCTAATTATTCGTTTAAGGAAGGTATAAGCCATGTCAAATTCGACTTTTTCCACTGGCTCGTTTTTAATTGGAAGCCCCATCAAGTTATCAGGGAATTTAACCTCGGCGTTCACGATATTTCCTGAATTGGCGTACAACGACGTCGATCAAGAATATGTAGCTGTATGGGCTTTTAGTGGAAGTGGTGGTAGTGATTTAGCGTTACAAAGGTTTACTTCAGCAGGAAATTTGATCGGCAGTAACATTCAAATTCCCGAAATCGGAACTTCTCTAAGCGATGCAGATATCACCTATAACCAGCTTGAAAATCAATACCTGGTCAGCTTTACAAACAATGTTTTCGATCCCAACAGAGGCCTGTTTGGGCAACTCTTGTCTGCAGATGGAACCTCTGTAGGAAGCAACTTCTTGATCAGCGACATTATTTTTGAACCGAGTTTCGTTTATAACCCCAATCAAACTGAATACTTTCAAACAAGTCGGCGTTTTCCAGGAAGCAATGCCATTTTTGGTCAACGAATTAGCAAGGATGGATTATTAGTAGATTCTGCGATTCGGATTGATGAATTTGGAGATAGTGCACCGAATGGTGAGGTTGCTTTCAATCCCATCAATAACCAGTATCTGGCGACTTGGAGAAAGCAAAGCGGTAGCATTGATATTGTCGGTCGCTTGATCTCAGAGGACGGCTCATTTGCAAGTAATCAGTTCAATATCACAACAGATACCGAACTCGCTTTTAGCATTAATGCAGTGTTTGATCCAACGAATACACAGTTCCTGATTGCCTATGGTCTTCCTGACATCGGTGATATCAAAGCACAGTTTGTTGATGCGGATGGATCTCGAATTGGTAATGAGATTACGATCTTAGACGATGGCTACAGCTTGCGAGGTGAAGAGGTTATTTCTGTCGTATTTAGCCCAGAGTTTGGTATGTACCTGCTAGCTGCAAGTACTGACTCAGGTCTGTTAGGGCAATTTATCAGTAATTCGGGTTCGCTCATTGATGCTCCTTTTGTAATTTCTCCACGGACGGACATCTCTCATATCTCCGTTGTTTATAATTCTTTTGCGTCACAGTTTGCAGTTTCTTGGAGTTTTAGTCGCAGTAATGAAGGTGTATTCGCACAACTCATTTCTCCACCCGATATCCAACTGCCCTTAACCCTCACAGTTAACACTTTGGTAGACGAAGCCGATGGCAGTGTTACTGATGGAGACGTGAGTTTGCGGGATGCTATAGCTGCGATCGCCCCTGGTGGTACCATTACCTTTGCTGACGATTTAGTGAGCGGTTCCAACAATGGCACCATTACTTTGGCTTTAGGAGAACTTCTCATTGATAAAAGCTTAAAAATTAACGGTGATTTGAACAATGATGCTAATCCCGATATCACCATTGATGCTAACCAGCAGTCTCGCGTTTTCAACATTGATAATGGGACAGGTGCTTCGGTTGACATATCACTCGAGGGTCTCACCATCACCGGAGGTCGCACGCTAAATTATGGGGAGAACGGTGGTGGCATTTACACTTTAGAGAGCTTAACGCTGACCAACAGCAGGATCCTTGATAACTCAACTTTTGGCTATGGGGGTGGCATTTATAGTATTGGTGATTTGACTATTTCTGGCAGCGGGATCAGTGGCAGTCATGCTGACAACGAAGGTGGTGGTATTTTTAGTATCGGTACCGTAAAAGTCAATGACAGCAGGATTGACAACAACTATAGCGGGTTTTATGGCGGCGGTATTTACAATGTTGGCACCGTTACCGTCACCAGTAGCACCGTCAGCGGTAACGCTACCTTTTATGGTGCCGGAGGTATTGAGGGTGACATTGTAACGGTAATTAACAGCACTATCAGCGACAACTACGCAGGATATCGTAGGGGCGGTGGCATCAATGGCGATGTTGTGACCGTAATTGGTAGCACAATCACCCAGAATTACAGCTATCGTAATGGCGGGGGAATTTCGGGCGGCACTGTAACGGTGACCAATAGTACCGTCAGCAATAACCACAGTGAGAATCGCGGCGGTGGTGGTATTAGTGGTGGAACGGTGACAGTCTCCAACAGTACAATCAGCGGTAATCGGAGTGACGGTGTCGATTATGGGGGTGGTGGTATTGATAGTGGAACTGCAACAGTGGTCAATAGTACGATCAGCGGTAACTTTGCAAAAGGTGATGGCGGCGGCATCAATAGTTTTAATCTCACGGTCACTAATGGCACCATCACCTTAAATGAATCCCAGAGCAATGCTGGGGGAGTGTTCACCAATGGGTCAGACGTCGTAATTAAAAACAGCATTATTGCTGGCAACACAGCGGTAGCTAATCCAGATGTGGAAGGGAGCTTCGTCAGCAATGGGGCCAACCTGGTCGGAGACCCAACGGGCAGTACCGGCTTTGAGACTGATCAAACCTTTGCTTCGGCAGGCATCACCAACATCTCGGAAGTTCTCGATCCCACGCTGCGCGATAATGGCGGCTTCACCCAGACCCACGCCCTGGTGCCAGATAGCCCCGCCCTTGATGGTGGTCGTAACGCTGATGCGGTGGATGAAAATGGGAATCCGTTGGAGTTCGATCAGCGAGGTTCTGGGTTCGACCGCGTCGTTAACGGTACCGTAGACATTGGTGCGGTTGAGGAACAGGATAGCCCGCCAGCGGGTAATGCCTTCTTCTTCAGCCCCGAACAAAATACCCCGGGATTGGGCAATGCTGAAGATATTGTCCAGTTTGACAGCACAGGCTTCAGCGTCCTGTTTGATGGCTCGGCTTTGGGCCTTAGCTCGGCCCATATCGATGCTTTTGATATCATCAGCGCCACCGAAATCCTGCTGTCCTTTGACCAACCTCTGGCTTTAAATGGATTAGGCCAGGTGGATGACTCAGACGTGGTTAAATTCACCGCCCGCTCCTTGGGCGAAGGTACAACTACTGGGACATTCGAGATGGTTCTGGATGGAAGCACACTGGAACTAACCCAGGCTGGTGAAGATATTGATGCCCTGACCAGAATGACAGATGGAAGTCTACTCTTTTCGACCCAGGGCAGCGCCAGTCTGTTTGATGGGCACGGCCAGTTGCGCGTTCAGGATGAAGACCTGGTGCGCTACGATCCTGTGACTGGCGGGGTTTCCCTCTATCTTGATGGTAGTGATATCGGTCTCACAAAAGACTCTGAGGACATCAATGGCGTGAGTATGCGTGACGGTGAACTGCTGCTGTCAACCATCGGTCGATTCAACGTCAGCGGTATTGACGGGCGGGATGAAGACGTTTTTAGCTTTACCCCGACCTCTACCGGTTCCAGAACTACAGGAACCTTTGCCTCTACTTTGTTCTTCGATGGAAGTGAGTTTGGTTTCACCGGGGATATTGCGGCTATCGACTTCAGTGTTGGTTAAGCCCGTTAAGCTCATCAAGGTTTTGCTGTACCTTATTCTGCAGCGTTTCTGAAAGGGTGGTGATGGTGTGGTTGCGATCGCGCCGATAGTCGTCATAATAGTCCCTTAAATTCATCGGGGTACCCACCCGAATCAACACCTGCCGATGAGCCTTTGGCGGCGGATAGTCAATTTGAAAGACCTGACGCTCCAGGCGAATTAAGGTGTCCAGAAACCGCTCTGGGGTAGGGGAGGCGGCCACGTAGCCGTCATAAATGGCATCAAAGTTGAGTAAACTGGCGGCGACTCGATGAATGATCTCGTAGGTCCAGAAATCGTTCGCCGCCAGCGAGTCTGCCCGAGCCTCCAGCACTGATTGAATTTTGTACACCCGCTCCCGCACCAGTTTGCCGGGTGGGGGCACAATGCCCAGCGTTTTTTCGCAATGCTGTAGCAGGTGAGCTTTGATCATCACGATGCGATCGTTCCAGGAAGCGGCGTCTGAAACCACGGGCATCATCCCATATTCGACTTCGAACTGGGTGAGCACTTTTTCCGCGACCCGTCGTAGCCGCTGGTAAAAGGTAAGGCTGGCGATCGCCCCCGGCCCAATGCCCAGAGCCTTCTCTAACCGGGACAGGGTGCGGTGAATGATCCGGGTCATGTCGCGGGTGTAGCGATACTTGATGCTCAGCGGCACCACATAGAGATTGGGCAATGAACCACCCGCCTTTGCCAGCTTTGTCAGGGCTTGCAGCGCCACCTGCACGGCTCCTACGCGAAACGGCATCACCGTATCGTTTTGAAAGGAGCACCCTCCTTCTGGGAAAATCACCAGCCGCACGGTTGGCTGCAGCAGCAGTTTCATCGTCTGGGTGACGCTGGCGCGATCGCCCAACCCCCGGCGAATGGAATAAGCTCCCAATCGCTGAATCAAGTGCCCCTCTAGCCCCCGAAATCGCTCGTGGGCCGCCAGGTAGTAAAACGGTATCCCTAGCCGACCCGAAAGGAGAAAAACGGCAAACCAATCGTCGTAATAGGTGGGGTGGTTGGGCAACAGCAGCAGGCGATCGCCCTTGAGCCGCTCCAAAATTTGCAGGTCTTCGGGCTGAATTTTGAGCACCATGCGATTGCGCCAGCGGGCGATCGGGGGAGCCGCCCACTGGCAACATTTCACCAGGGCAGGATTTAGTTTAGGCGGATAAAAATCTAGCATTTGCTACCGTAGTGAGCCTACCTCCTTGCCATTCCAAATTATCGAGGAAATCGTAAGGCGGGAAGCAATGGTTTGCCACAAATTGATGTGCCACATTCGGCGTTCTGTCACATTAAACCGGAATCCTCCAGCCGGGTGATTTTTTGACGAGGTCTTGACATTTTCGCCGAAAAACCGTAACAATGGATACAGAAAGTAAATCGTTCATCTCTCTGAGTTCATCTGAAGAAAAGACAGAGAGAGGGTAGAGAAAGGGTAGAGTTAAAGATGCTCAATCCCATAACTACTCTTCTCGGCCAGAGGGACGGAAGTAGGGTTTATCCCGAAGGAACGCGCCTTAGTTTCTCACCAAAACGCTAAGGAGGCGAATCCATGAAACTTACCTATCGCGGTACCAGCTACGAATATACCCCTCCCACTGTTGAGTATGACACCGCAGTAGATACCGGGAAATACAGAGGGGTCGACATCCGTTTCCGCAATCCCAAAAAAGCGCCCGTCTTTCAGCCAACGCTCGATCTGGTCTATCGTAACGTCGCTTACCAGTCCCTGGAGAATGCTGTAGCACCTGCAGCACCGGTCACCCAGCCTGAGCCAGTGGCAGTTACAGCGGCCAGCGTTTTGCCTGTTGTTTCCCTCGAAGACAAAGCCCGCTCCCTTTTGATGGGGCATCACCGGGCAATCAAGTCTCGCCAGCAGGGTATGTTGGGTCGTTTGGCTGGGGAAGTGGGCCTCACCGCCAGTGCTGCCACCAACTACTGGGGGCACATCCAGGGCAAGGTTCACCCTACTTTCCGCACCAACTATGACCGCAGCAGAGCCGCCCTCAGCTAAGCATCACGGGTTCAATAAGGTGAAATTCCTGGGGTAGGGGTATGGAATTCCATGCCCCTACAGGTCGGATAATTGCAGGTTATTTAATTTACGATCCTAAGTAAAGGCTTCCCCAGGATGGGCGTGTTCGCCCGAACAGTTCGAAGGAATAGTTTGAACCAATTGAGTTAGCAACAGGTAAAGCATCTCAGTAAGGGATGCTTTTCTTTCTTAAGAGTTTAGCGATTTCCAATCGCCTGAGGCATGGATTTAGGGGGTGGGAGCGCACTGCACCCCCATCTCCCGTACTCCACCAGGAGAATCTGACTCAAAAGCGTACTCGCCATCCTGCCGATTTTTTAATTGCGGTGGTTATTGCTGTAGCGAATTCTGGCTCCGGCCCAGGCCAGCTTTTCCCTGAGAGTTTGGTAATAGGAATAATTTTCTCGTAGAATAATAAACTGGGCAGAGCAGTCGGCCACGCGAATATCTACCCGCTGCCCTGGCCAGATAGAAGTGGCCAGCACTCCATCCATCCAGAGCTTGGTGGTCAAATCCCGGTCGGCCAGCGGCCAAACGCTGACCACACAGCCAGGGGGAATGACGATGGGACGGCTTGATAGGCTCAGGGGACTGATTGGGGTGATAACGATGGCATCCATGCCGGGGTGGACGATGGGGCCATTGGCGGCGACGGTGTAGCAGGTCGATCCGGTGGGCGTGGCGACGATCAGCCCATCTCCCTGGTACTGATCGACCACTTCGCCGTCAATTTCCATTTCCAAGATGGAGGTGATCATGCGATCGGCGGAGGCGGGCTTGATGCACATTTCATTAAGGGCCAGGTAGCGATCGCTCACTGGCTCCAAGTTAGTGCGATCGCCCTCAAACGTACCTGCCTGAAGCATCATGCGCCGCTGCACGGCAAACCGATCTTCCTGTAGCCGGTCCCAAACCTTCTCTGAGTCCTGAAAATCTTCCAGCGACTCGGTGAGAAAGCCCAAATGCCCCCCTGCATTGACGGCCAGAATGGGAATGCGATCGGGGGCGAGATGGCGAGCTGCTGCCAGAGCTGTGCCATCACCTCCCAGCACCAGGGCCAGGTCAATGGGTTGGGTTACAGACGCCAGAAAAACCGGATAGGGATTGTCGCTTGGCCCACTTGGCCCCACTAAAACGCGACAGTGGCGTGCCTCTAGCTGCTGAGCACAGGTTTCGGCCCAGCGCTTGCTCAGGGAATCGGCTGCTTTATGGACGATGATGACCTGTTTTAGCTGCACGCTACTAAGTAGTTAAACAAAATTACTTCCTTAGGGGTGTGTCCCTACCGGGGGGCACACCCCCAAGAAAATGTAACTAAAATTGCTCAAGCACTTACCACTTCAAGAGGTTGAACTGCTCCATATCAACCGTGTCGCGGTTGCGGTAGATGGACAGCACAATGGCCAACCCAACGGCTGATTCGGCAGCCGCAATGGTAATCACGAAGACGCCAAACACCTGGCCCCGAATATCTGCCGGGTCAAGATAGTTGGAGAAGGCCAACAGGTTCAGGTTAACCGCGTTCAGCAGCAGCTCGATGGACATCAAGACGCGAATGGCGTTGCGGCTGGTAACGAGGCCATAGATGCCAATGCAAAAGAGGGCGGCGGCAAGCAGCAGAAAATACTCCAGTTGCATAAGTTTCCTTCAGGTCTCGGTTTGCTTAGAGGGGGTGGCGATCGCCGCCAGTTCGCGGGGGCGCTCTGGTAGGGTGAGCACCTGTCGCTGGACGGCATCCTGCTCTTCTGGTAGGAATTCGCGGCGGGCCAGCACGATCGCTCCCAGTAGCGCCATCAGCAGCAGCACAGAAGCCAACTCAAACGGCAGCAGAAAATCGCTAAACAGGTGCTTACCAATTTCTACCGTAGCGGCATCTCCAGCGATCGGCTCCAGGGAAATGGCCCAGGGAGTAGTCAGAATCATCGACGCCAGCAGGGCAAACAGGCCCAAGCAGACCACCGCTGTCACCAACCGGCCCAGCCAGACGTTTTTTATGGGTAAAAAGCCCTCTCGCTTATTAACCAGCATGATCCCAAACAGAATCAACACGTTGACCGCCCCGACGTAAATCAGCACCTGAGCCGCCGCCACAAACCCGGCATTCAGGAGGATAAACATCCCCGCCAGGCTGATAAACACTGCCCCCAGCAGGAATGCGGAGTAGACGATGTTTGCTAGCAGCACCACGCCCAGCGCTGCTCCAATCATCATCGCCCCCAGCAATCCCAGGGAAACAACTTGCACGCCTTCAGCTAAATTCATGTGTGGAACTCCCTATTTTGCTTCTGCACTGGCTTTGTCGGGTGGGCTGCCACCGGCCATCTCACCAAGGATTTCTTCCGGTAGCTTACCAGAACGGCGGGAGCCAGTGGGTAAACCGTGGGGGCTGACGACTCCCTTAGGCAGGTAGGCCAGTTCGCGCAGCGGGGTTACCATCGGGTCTTGCGTAACCTTGTAGGGCAGCCGCCCCAGGGCGACGTTGTCGTAGTTCAGCTCGTGGCGATCGTAGGACGACAGCTCGTACTCTTCGGTCATAGACAGGCAGTTTGTCGGACAGTACTCGACGCAGTTGCCGCAGAAAATGCAGACTCCGAAGTCAATGCTGTAGTGCTTCAGCTTTTTCTTCTTGGTTTCTTTATTGAATTCCCAATCCACCACAGGCAGGTTGATGGGACAAACCCGTACGCACACTTCGCAGGAAATGCACTTGTCAAACTCGAAGTGAATACGCCCCCGATAGCGCTCAGAGGGAATGAGCTTCTCGTAGGGATATTGGACGGTGACGGGACGGCGCTGCATGTGATCGAAGGTGACGGACAGCCCCTGGCCGATATAGCGGGCGGCCTGGGCGGCTCCTTTGGTGTAGTCACCAACCTGCTTAAGAAACTTTAACATGGTGGTTTGCTCTTTTACTTGCGGCTCAACGATGAATGGTTCAGGTTGTGGCTCAAAAATTACGATTCAATCATCACTCGACAATAACCAATGATTCTGAGAAACAGATTCTGTGGGGCATGACTCGGCATTTAACGCCCTGCCTATCCACCAAAGGCCACCGGAAAGGTGAGCTTCAGAGCTGCCGTCAGCAGCAAATTGGCCAGGGCGACGGGCAGCAAGAATTTCCACCCCAGGTCGAGCAGTTGGTCAATTCTGACGCGGGGCACCGTCCACCGCAGTAGCACGGCCAGGAAGACCAGAAGATAAGCCTTAAAGACCGTCATCACGATGCCCAAACTACCCGTGAGCACCTGCAGCCAGGGGGTGGTTTCGCTCAGGCCCAACCAGGCGGCGATGGACTCAACCGGCACCGGGAAACTCCAGCCTCCCAGGTAGAGCACGGAAACAAACAGGGCCGACAGCACCAGGTTAACGTAGGCACCCAGGTAAAACAGCCCAAACCGCATCCCTGCGTACTCGGTCTGATAGCCCGCCACCAGCTCTTCCTCGGCTTCGGGCAGGTCAAACGGCAGGCGCTCACATTCTGCCAGGGCCGCAATCCAGAAGATGATGAAGCCGACGGGCTGACGCCAGACGTTCCAGCTCAGAATGCCGTACTCCGACTGCTGCTGCACGATGTCAACCGTACTGAGGGAGTTGGACATCATGACGACCGCCAGCACCGCCAGCGCCAGGGGCAGTTCGTAGCTAATGGACTGGGCCGCCGCCCGCAGGCCCCCCAGCAGGGAATACTTGTTATTGGATGAGTAGCCTGCCATCAATAGCCCAATGGGAGCAATGCTGGACAGGGCAATCCAGAGAAAAATGCCGACGCCCACATCGGAAATCAGCAGGTTTTGTCCGAAGGGAACGATGAGATAGGACAGGAAAACGGGGACGACCACGAGAACTGGCCCCATGGTGTAGAGGATGGGATCGGCCTTGGCAGGAAGAATGTCTTCTTTTACCAGGAGCTTGAGGCCATCGGCAACGGGAATCAAAAGGCCCAGCGGGCCAGCATATTCGGGGCCAATACGCTGCTGCGCCGCTGCCGATACCTTCCGCTCTAGCCAGGTGGTAACCAGTACCCCCACCGTGGCCCCAACCAGTACAACCAGCATGGGAAAGGGCACCCAGATAGCTTTGGCGGTGCCCTGGGGCAGCCCCAACTGGGTCAGGAGGTGGATAAAACTTGCCTGTAAATCGATTCCAGAGTTCATGCGCCTTGCACTGCGAGTGGACTGAGCTGCGGATGAGAACCGTGAACCAGCGTCAGGCGATTCATGATTCTTCACCAAATCTAATGCCTAGTATATCGTTGCACATCACCCGCACATCCGGCGAAAGCCCCTGTAGAGAAAGGAAGTCCTAAGACTGAGGATAAGTAATTCTTAATGGAGGGCAGCAACTTAGAACCTATCCCAAAACCCCTAACGAAGTTTTTGACTTTAAAGGAGAAGAGAGCGATCGCCCCCTAATTCTCCCGCTGACCCATCCCCCATCGCCCCCAAAAAACAACCCAACCATGTAGTATCTAGACAAGCACTGGCATACCCGCACTACTCTCGCGTAACCGTGAAGATTCCCAGCTTTCCCGAAAGTCATCACCCCCTGGTTAAAGAGCTGTTTCACCACAGCGATCAGGATCTGCTCACTTTGTTTCAGCGCCATCCTGAGGCGGGGCGGTATTTTGTGGCAATCTTTTGCCGCTACAGTCCAATTGTCTATACCCTGATTGGCCATTCGGCGCGATCGCCCGTTCAGGCCGACTACCTCTTTGCGATTACCTGGCGGCACATCTACCACGAGCTGCGGGGAGTTGACCTGCGGGAATTCATTGCCCCCAAACCCTCAGTCCACAGCGACGAGGCGGCCCCACCCCTGACGCTCCAAAACTGGATTATCAACATCACTGCCGTGTGCATCAACCGTGCCCAACTCCCCCCCGTGGAGGCGATTCACTATTCCCTGGCAGGGGCGTCGCCGCCGCTGTGGTGTTACGTTGAACAGGGTTTGAGCCAGATTGCCCCAACCCAGCGGTTAGTCCTGGTGCTGAAGCAAACCTTCCACTGGAGCGACTCTCGGATTGCGGCCTATCTGCAGGCAGAGGGAGAGCCTGCCACACCGTCCCAGGTGCAACACCTGCTGGAAGTGGGACGGCGATCGCTCGAAGTAACCCTGCCCGAAGACATTCGCGCGATTTACCTGAACGGGGATGATGGCTCTTCAGTAACCCTGCCAGCCAGCGACGCACTGATGGGCGACGACGATTTAGACAAGATCGAAGGCGATCTGGACGAGGATTTGGTAGCTCTGGAGGAGCTGAAAGAATTAACGGATGCGGGGCTGCTGCCGTCAGAGTCGAGTGGCACACCTTAGCGCATAATGCAGGAAATGCCAACGCAAACTATAACGGTTGACCCTCGTGAAATACTTTTTCTTGTCTGACGGATGGGCCATCGGCAGAGTGTGGGAGCTGGGTGGCCTCTGGAACGAAATTGCCTGGCGGCGCAAACCTCAGATTCAACGCCTGACCTTGCGCATGGTGGAGCAGGGGGAACCCTTCTGGCTGTATTCCGTAGAAGATGCGGTGCTGATGGTGGAAGTGGTGCCTGATGCGGCGATCGCCCCCAACCAGGGCAGCCGGGGCATTGGTCAGGTTGTCCTGAAAAACCTGATCAGCGCCGAACAGGCACTCACCCTTCTTTGTGCCGCTGAAACGGTACACACCCAAGTTAGCGACGAGTCCCTGTCCCAGGCCCAGAAAAGCTAGTGGCTCACTAGGGCACGTCCGTGAGGTTGTTGTTAGGCAGGTTACTGACGGCCCGCTCAATGTTCACGAGGGCACGGTTGTATCCAAGAATGGCGTCCACCAGGTTAACCTCGGCCTCGGTGAGATCGGTCTGCGCCTGGATGACGTCGGACTGGATACCCACGCCAGCCTGAAAGCGTAAGCGGGCCAATCGCAGCGCTTCTTCCGCCAGATCAACTGCGACCGCCGCTGTCTGGATGTTTTCGAAGTTAGACTCCAGGGAGAAGAACGCCTCTTCTACATCAAAGCGAATCTCTTCGCGGGTGTCGGCAAAATCGCTTTCGGCGATCGCTGCGTCAAATTCCTCCTGGCGGGCGCGGGCGCGGGCAGCCCCCCCGTCATACAGGAGCCAGTTGAGCTGCAGGCCCACCTGCCATTCTTCCTGATCACCAGTGGTGCGCGTGGTATCCAGCAAGTCTGTGGTCTGCCACTGGCCAAACATAGAAAGCTGGGGGCGAATGGCGGCAATGGCAGCTCGTCGCTGCTGCTGATCAATCTCCCGCTGAACCAACTGCTGCTCCAGTTCAGCCCGGTTCTTGTAGGCCAGGACCACGCTTTCTTCCAGGCTGAGTTCCCAGGTGCCAGCAACCTCCACCGGGTCGGCTGCGGTAAT
>JAYKGU010000176.1:0-9533 GCA_035285585.1 Synechococcales cyanobacterium | reverse complement strand
CAATCACCGGATTGGTGATGGGCTGCTTGGGACGCAGGCGACTGGCTCCCAAAAACGCCCGAAAGCCAAACTGATATTCGATCGCCCGCCGCATCTGCCGAATATCAAAGGCAATCCGGTAGTTCTTCTGCTGAAAATAGACCTGCCGCAACTGGTTCAAAATGCGGATGTAGAGTTCCGGGTCGTATTCCGGCTTGGTTTCGGTGCGGGCCGTTTCGAGACTGAGGATGGCGGAGTCCACTTCCCCCAGGGCCAGTTGCGATCGCGCCTGGGCCAGCAAGTACCACCCCTGATGGAAAGAGCGCTCCCAGTCCATATCGGCCCGCTGGGCGTCAGAGAGCGGGGTAGCGGCGTCAGGCAGCCCCCGGTCAAGGGTGGTGAGGGCGGTTTTGGCGTAGTTGCGGGCCAGCTCCCACTGCTCACGGGCGATCGCCACCTCGCTGAGAAAGCCATAGGCCCGCGCCAGCCGAAACAGGTTGGAATACTGCTGATGGAGCTGCACCGCCCGCTGGGCCACCCGATCCAGTTCATTCCACGCTTCCAGCCGCTGCAGCGTATCTCCTAAGACGTTGATGAAGCGGGCCGTCAACTGGGGCTGGTGGGCCTGCTCGAAGGTGGCAATGCACCGCTCAAAGTAGGATCGGGCTTCCTCGCAGTATGCCTGATGTCTGGCCCGGTTGCGCTCGGCCCGGGTGCGCCACAGCAGTCCCAAACTGTAGAGTAAGCAGGCCTGCCGCTTGAGGTCGGGGGTGTGCTCCCAATAGCCCAGGCTTTTGGTGTAGTGGTGCAGCGCCGTGTCGAGCTGGTCTACGGCATAGGCTTCCCGGCCCCGGACGAACTCTAAGCTGGCCTGCAGGTTTGGCTCCAGAAACTCCTGACGCTGGGCCAGATCCCCCAGAGCTGATAGGAGTTCTTGCCGGTAGCGATCGCCAAAGATGTCGGTGTTGGACAAAAACCGCCCCACCCCTACTTCCAGGACATGGTTAAACAGGGCTTCTTCCCCCTGACGCAGGGCGTCCACCAGTTGGGTGGTGGCCAGTTGAAAGTCAATCAGCGTTGCCCAGCTCTGAAAGTCGGGGGCCAGACGAATCAGGTGGCGCAGCACCTCATCCGTGACCCAGAGCACCAGGGGAAAGGGGCAGAGGTTGCGAAACTCATCCCGCACCTGGTTGGTGGCTTTGAGGAGCTGGGGCAGGTCGGCCACGGCCTCCAGGCCAAAGACCATCACCACATCTGGCGGCGCATCTCGGGACTGGAGGGCCACCTGCACAGCGCGAAACAGGGTCTGCTCTTCCGCCGCCAGGGTAATCTCGCAAACCTGGGCCGGACAGACCCGCCGAAACCAGCGCACCATACTTTGCCGCAGCTTCTGGTAGTTGCAGTGGGCCAGCACCAGGGCAAACTCACCCGACGCCATGGCGATCGCCCGCGCCAGCTTCTCCACCGCCTGCTGGTTATAGACATCTGCATCCGCCACCTGATCCAGTTGAGTCATGGCATTTCCGTTCCCATTAAGGGCTTAAGCCCAATTAGTACATCTCGTGGGGCGCACCCCGCTGGCTTTATTTATGACTAAGTAGGTCAGCACAATTAAATTCATGTTAGAAAACCGGAGCGCTCCCCCGGTTTTCTAACCTTCGTTCTTCAATGCAGTTCTACTTATGTATTTAGGAGATTTCCAGGAAAAAACTTACCCTCGGTTGAACGTTTGGTAAGGGCAAATGGCCATTTGCCCCTACGTCGTCTGGCAGGATCATTTTCAAAAATCTTCTTAGGATCATTTTCAGAAAGCTCCTTAGACTTCATCAGGGTTCCATCAAGATGGGATTGACATCAAACCAGAGCTTGCTTTCATAGCGATATTCGAACACAAACATACTGCGCAGCAGCAACTGATATTCCTCTTCGCCGCGCACGTCCCGCTTTTGCTGGGCCACCTGCAGCAGGAGCTGCCACTCATCCTCGGTGATCGCCAGCCGCAGCTCGTTGCGCCGCTGGGTGATGATCCGCTCCAGGCAGGTACGAGAGATGGGGGGATTTTCCTGCAAAATGCAGCGATGCAGCAGCACCAGCAGGTTGCGCACATGCCCCCCACTGATGCGGCAGAGCCGATCCAGGGTGTCGGCCTGGTCAAAGATTTGGGTGACCGACTCCAGACGCTTGATCGGGTTCTCCGCCGGAAAGGCCCGTGCCAGCACCATCTGCCGCAGCAGGGCAATCCCCATATCGCAGTCGCGACCGTCTGACAGCTTGACGGGCACCATGGGCAGCACTCGCGGATCGGTGCCAAAGCGGTTAATCAGCGGGTTCATGTAGTTGGAAAACACCAGCACCATGGGAATGGTGTAGACGACGTGGCAGTTGAGCCGCTTAAGCTGTTCGCCCCGGTCGATGAACAGATAGACGGGCTGGGTTTTGCCCGAAGGCGTCAGGGAACTATCCACCCGGTCGAGGTTGTCCACAATCACCACCAGGTCTTTCTGCTGCTTTTTTTGCAGCTCCTGCTTGGCCCGGCCAAACAGATCTCGGTTGACGACCTCCAGAATGCTGCTGGTGCGCGGCTCCAGGTACTGGCGAATTTGATCCCGCAGCTTGGGACTTTCCCTCGTCTTGGCGGTAATTTTGCCAATGCCCACCGACAGATCAGCCTCGACATCGATGTCGATGGGGGTTTGCACCAGATCGGCGATGTCCTGGAACAGGGCCGTGAAGTAGTTCACCCGCAGCCGAATGCCGATCGCCTCCAGGCTGGCACTGACGCGACGGGCGATCGCCAGCAAAATGTCGGTTACGTCGATGTCCGCCAGATCCAGATCCTGGCTCGACTCGAAGTAGACCGTGTGATACTTCTGGGCTTCCAGATCGGCCTTGAGCCGCAGGAGTTCGGTAGACTTACCACAGCCGATGTGGCCGGTAAACAACTGGCAGGTGGGGTCGCTGCCCGAAAGGTTGATGGTTCGCTGTAGTTCGCGAATCAGGTCGCTACCCCGCACCGGGGCAAAATCAATGTAGTACTGGCGATCGACTTCGTCTTCGAATGCCAGGGTCTTCGTGGGGTTACATGCCTTGAAGAATCTCGATAATTCCAGCACGTCAGGTTCCTTGGGCGACCAGTTCATTGTATTCAGAGAAATGAAGAACAGAATGAGATGGCGGATGCACACTTGCTGACCAGAATAAGCCGAAGACAGTGAGTGACTGGATGAGATGTGACTGATTTCAGGCTGTCTGGTTTTAGCTATTTAGGTTCAAATGATCCAGGTAGCAGCACCGAAGCGAGAACCATCCCCCAGGCGGATGGCATGATTCAGACCAGCCTATCTCTAGTGTGCCGGAGCGATCGCCCATTGTGGGTCACCCGTCTGGGTACTCTGGTTGATTGGCCAAACAGGATCTCCTCATCCCCCAGCCCCTTCTCTCACCGGTAGGAGAATGAGATAATCAAAAGTACTCAGGACTCACGTACTGCGTGCGGTATCCTGGGTTTTGGGTAGCTTTGTGGAGGCCGCACTTCCATAAAACCACCCAATTGCGCAAGCCCTAACAATTGCGCAAGCCCCAAGTAAGTAGGTCAGCACAATTAAATTCATGTTAGAAAACCGGGTCGCTCCCCCGGTTTTCTAACCTTCGTTTTTCAATGCAGTTCTACTTACTGTCAAATGAACAGTCGGTTATCGTTGCTGCAACCTCAATGGGAAACCTGCTAAATGGTCACTGAAATCCAAGACTTTGATGCCCAGCAATGGGTCAAGACCCGCTCGTCCCTCGATGCGAGCCAATCGACTTTCTTGACCTGGTCGGGCGCAATTTATGCCTTTGTTCCTGGGGAAAAGCGAAATCGCCTCTTCAAAATGGTTGGCATGAGTGTCAGCAGATGCATTCCTACAGAACCAGGCAGCTGGGATTTCACCTCCAGGGAATTGACATACTACCTCCATCCTGAAACGGGCGAGGTTTTGCGGCAGTGGGAGAATCCCTGGACAGGAGAACTACTGCCCGTCATGCATGTGGCCAACAACCCCGTGCAGGGCCGATTTAAGGGCACGTTTCCCGCTCAAGTAGACGGCGATCAAACAACCTTCGTATTTGATCTGTTTGCAACTTACCCCAATCCCCTCGCCACCGATTCAAAGTTTGCTGATTACAGCCCAAACCCCACCTATCAAGCCACCGAGCTGTTTAAGATTGTCGTCCCCACCGCAGATTTACTCAATCCTGAAGTCCTTTCAGTTTCCCAATTACAGCTTTACTGGGATCGCATTGGCCCCTGGGTTCCCTGGATGAAAATGGGCGATCGCCCCGGTCAGCTGATCTATAGTGCTTGCGGTCGTAAAGTCAGCGGCTTCCATGAATTACCCCAGTTGCTGCAAGATGAAATCACTACCCGTGTTCCCCTTTACAAAAAAGCTCCCCCGTCGCTCCTGGGTGGGGAAGACATGACGTCATGGCTATACTTTCAAACACACTTTGATGCCTATTTGGCAGGTGAAACCTTTCCCCTGCCCCAAGCCGAAGAAATCTAGCCTGCATGACGCATCCCCAAGGAAGTAACTTGGCTTAACTACTTGTTTGTACGAGTTGTTTGTACGAGTTGTTTGTACGAGGGCAATCTTAACAATTAGATTACCTCCGCTTAATAATCTGTCGATATCATAATGTGTTGGTAAAACTCTATAATCCTTGCGGCGCTTTATCTCCCATACAACGAGATTGATCGTTCCCTGACACTCAGCCCTCTGGGTGGCCAGGTCGAGCTGATGCTTCGCAAGCCTTTTCAAGCACCAACCAATTCCACCTTCAGGGATTCATCGTCCGCTCTCGTAACGATATCAACCCGAACCGTAACCCTCGTCACTTTCATAAGAGCATCTATATGAGTCTCAAACGCAGGCAGTTCCTCACCTTCATGGGCGCAACGGCAGGCTCGATTGCCCTGTCCCCGTTGGCATGTACCAATCAAAATGCTTCCAATCTACCCGCAGACTCCGCCGCAACCGTGGCCACACCCAACGGCGTCAGCTTCAAGCCCGTCAAAGGGCCAATGCCATTTGACACCCTCGGAATCGCTCCAGACCAGCAGTCCGCCGAATTTGCCGCCTATGCCGTTGCCGATGATCTGGTCATTCCCGAAGGCTACACCTACGACATCATCGCCGCCTGGGGCGACCCGGTGGGCGACTCTCGCTTTGGCTACAACAACGACTACCTTTCTTTTGTCGAAACGGCTCCCAACGAAGGCTACTTGACCGTCAACTTTGAATACATCAGCGGCAAAACCTGGATGGAGACTTATCCAACGGTAATTGGGCAGTCCCTACCATTTGATGAAGTAAAGGCGATCGCCACGACCACCGAAGGCGAAATCGACGCTTTCACCCTGGAGGACAGCGACCCGCTTAAGGCCCAAATTATGCAAATTTCCAAAGAAGGGCTGCTTGATCAGGGGCTGGGGGTAATTTCCATCCGCCGCAAAGCCGATGGCCAGTGGGAGCGCACCTTCTCCGCTGCCGACCGCCGCATCACAGGCATCTCTGGCCTGGAGGATGATCGCTACCTGAAAGTCACCGGGCCTGCTGCAGCGGTTTTCACCAAGGCCGAGAAGATGGGCTACGACGATGGTCTGGGCGATCGCATCATCGGCACCTTCCAGAACTGCGCGGGCGGCACCACCCCCTGGGGCACCGTCCTCAGCGCCGAAGAGAACTTCCAGGATCAGGTCTATGAGCCAGTCATGCCAGACGGCTCCGCCGCCAGCCCCTCGAACCAACCGTTCTACATCGACGACGAGTTTGTGGACGGTCGAGGCAATGTCTTTGGTCTGGCGGGGAACAAGTACGGCTGGATGGTGGAAATTGACCCCGCCAATGCCGACGACTATGGCACCAAGCACTCCTGGCTGGGTCGATACCGTCACGAGGCGGTGGCGGTGCGGGCAGTGGCCAACCAGCCCCTGGCGGTGTACTCAGGGTGCGATCGCCGGGGCGGCCACCTCTACAAGTTTGTCAGCAGCGGCACCGTTACCGACCCCAAGAGCAAGGGCAACTCTAAGCTGATGGCCGAGGGCATGCTCTATGCCGCCAAGTTCAACCCCGACAAAACCGGCACCTGGATTCCCCTCAAGGCCGATACCCCCGTTAACCCGGACCTGCCCAGTGCGATCGCCGGAGGCTTGATTACCCTGCCCCTCCGCCCCGATGGCGGCTTCTTCAGAGCCGAGAGCGATGAGGTGGTGCAGCAGTACAAGAGCCAGTACCCCACCCTGGGCGACCTCTATGTGGGCAATGAAGTCGAAAAGCAAGGCGCGATTCTGATCGATGCCCACTACGCTGCCAATGCCGCTGGCGCAACCACCACGGCCCGTCCTGAGGATACGGAGGTGTCCGCTGACGGCACCGTGTTCATCGCCTATACCTCTGGCAGCCCTGGGGGTGAGGGAGGGCCGCACAACGAGATTTTCGTTGGCCCCAAAGGGCAGACGGGCTATGAGCACGGCTGGATTATGAAGCTCCAGGAAGACGACAATAACCCCGGCTCCATGACCTTTACGTGGGACATGATGGCGGTGGGCGGTGAACCTGCCGAGGGTGGCCTGGGCTTCTCCAACCCCGATAACCTGGAGATTGATGCCAAGGGTAACGTGTGGATGGTCACCGACATGTCCACCGAGAAGCACAATCTGGCCGTCCCCAATCGGATGGATGACAGTGGCCAACCCGTCACCGAATCGAACCTGCGGGGGCTGTTCGGCAATAACTCCATCTGGTATTTGCCCACCTCTGGCCCCAATGCTGGGGAGGCTTTCATGTTTGGCTATGGCCCTATGGAGTGCGAGATGTGTGGCCCCTTCCTGGCTCCCGACCAGGGCACCCTCTTCCTGGCGGCCCAGCACCCCGGCGAAACCCACGGGACGCGCAAGGATATGGCCTCTGAAAAGCGCCAGTTCGCCATGAAGACCACGGAGGGTCAACTGTTTACCCAGGAGCGGGAGGTGCCCATCGGGTCTAACTGGCCCACGAAGGGCGCAAACGAACCCCCTAAACCTGCGGTGGTTGCCGTGCGCCGATTGGATGGCGGGGCTTTGGTGTAGTTGTTTGCATGCTAGAGGCGCAGAGCCTAGCAAACGCCCTCGATCGCCAGGAGCAATCGAGGGCGTTTGTTTAAGAATTTTAGGACTGACGCACTGCGTGGGGTGTCCTGGGCTTTTGGGTGGTTTTGTGTAGGCTGTGCTTTCATCAAGCCACCCAACTGCGTCAGTCCTAAATTTATGGGATGTAGATATCAGGAGGGGCGATCGCCCCTCATTTCTTATGCACCTCTTAGGCAACAAAGTCAGCAGCCGAGAGAACGGAGATGTTATTGAGCTGAATTTCCATATCGGCGGTCAAGTTGAGGTCGCCGTTAATGTCAACCTGCACAACAGCGGTGCTGCCACTGCGGTAGTAGCGAATCTCACCAGCCGTACCCGTGAACCCTTGGGTGCCGATGAAGTTGAATGCCTGATCACCCAGGATGTTGGTGTCGGCGTCAATGGCAGATAGGTCAATCTTGTCGAAGCCCCGGTCAAACTGGGCAATCACATCCCGCAGGGCAGCGCCAACGCCGCTTTCAGCCGTGTTGTAGTAGCGGAAGGTGTCATTCCCCGCTCCATCAAACAGAGTATCTTTGCCAAAGCCACCAATTAAGATGTCATCGCCGTTGCCACCCACAAGGGTATCGTTATCGTTGCCACCATGGAGCCAGTCGTTACCATCCTGCCCTTCTAGCCGATCAATACCCGCATCACCCAGTACGGTATCATTACCAGACCCAGCATAGACATAGTCATTGCCAGCGCCAGTGCTGATGTAGTTGTTGCCAATCGTACCGGTGATTGTGTCGTTGCCAGCGCCGGTGTAAACCCGCTCAAAGTTCACTGCCGTTTCGCCCGCATAGTTGGTCACCCCGGTGGTCATGTTCAGCTGATAGGCTCCGCTCCAGAAGCGCACATCCAGGGTATCGTAACCCAGGCCACCATCCATCACGTCAAGGCCAAAGCCGCCATCGATCCAATCGTTGCCATTGCCGCCGTAGATGCGATCGTCACCCGCTTCGCCTCTCAGGGTGTCGTTACCGTCTTCGCCGATGAAGTAATCGTTACCTGCACCGGCAAAAACCTGGTCATCGCCCGCACCGGTGTAAATGTAGTCATTGCCAATCGTGCCAGTGATTTTATCGTTGCCTGCACCGGTGTAAACCCGCTCAAAGTTCACCGCCGTTTCGCCCGCATAGTTAGTCACCCCGGTAGCCATGTTTAGCTCGTAGGTTCCGCTCCAGAAGCGCACATCCAGGGTATCAAAGCCCAGACCACCATCCATCACGTCAAGGCCAAAGCCACCGTCGATCCAGTCGTGGCCATTGCCGCCGTAGATGCGATCGTCACCCGCTTCGCCCCTCAGGGTGTCATTACCATCTTCGCCGCTGACGTAATCATTACCTGCACCGGCAAAAACCTGGTCATTGCCCGCACCGGTGTAAATGTAGTCGTTGCCCACCGTACCAGTGATTTTATCGTTGCCAGCGCCGGTGTAAACCCGCTCAAAGTTCACCGCCGTTTCGCCCGCATAGTTGGTTACCCCGGTGGTCATATTCAGCTCGTAGGCTCCGCTCCAGAAGCGCACGTCCAGGGTATCAAAGCCCAAACCACCATCCATCACATCAAGGCCAAAGCCGCCATCGATCCAGTCGTGGCCATTGCCGCCGTAGATGCGATCGTCACCCGCTTCGCCTCTCAGGGTGTCATTACCATCTTCGCCGCTGACGTAGTCGTTGCCTGCACCGGCAAAAACCTGGTCGTCGCCCGCACCGGTGTAGATATAGTCGTTGCCCACCGTACCAACGATTCTATCGTTGCCTGCACCGGTGAAGACTCGCTCAAAGTTCACCGCCGTTTCGCCCGCAAAGTTGGTTACCCCAGTGGTCATATTCAGCTCGTAGGTTCCGCTCCAGAAGCGCACGTCCAGGGTGTCAAAGCCCAAGCCACCGTTCATCACATCAAGGCCAAAGCCGCCATCGATCCAGTCATTGCCACTGCCGCCGAAGATGATATCGTTGCCTCCAAATCCTCGAATGGTGTCGTCGAAGGCGGTGCCAATGAGAGCTGGGCGAAAGATAAAGGGTACACCGTTAGCCGTGTTGTTATCGTCGTAAGCGGTTCCGTTGATGATAGCCATGGGGAGGACTCCTTGGGTGATGTTGTGGGTGTAGAGTTCGTCAGAGGGTGAATCGTTTGTGCAATCAGTGTTTTCGCCTCTGATGTCCTCAGAATAGCTGGGCTACCATCACGCAATCTTCACACGGTCATGGGTAATTCTGTAGGGCTTTTGTCCTCACCTGTGGGGTAAAACCATGGGGAAAATCGATCACCCTCATTCTGCCGTATGGTGGCAATATCCCTGGGGGCATGGCTGACGCTGAGGCTGCGCTAAAGCGTTAGCGTAACCCATCAAACCATCGCTGACGTTGGGTTTCACTCCGTTGATTATTCTCCTTAAGTA
>JAYKGU010000175.1:0-10408 GCA_035285585.1 Synechococcales cyanobacterium | reverse complement strand
GCTCCTGACTCCTGAATTCTATTCTCGGGAAAGTGTCCCGCTTTACGTTGATACCCCCTACTGAAGACCAATTTGCCGAAATGGGTCAGTTCAACGAAGAGCTAGTCAAAGCTGGAGTGATGCTAGCAGGTGAGGGGTTGCATCCCAGTTCTAAGGGAGTGCGAGTGCAGTTTTCAGGGAGCGATCGCACTGTTATCGATGGCCCTTTCACCGAAACGAAGGAACTGGTTGGAGGCTATTGGATCTGGCAGGTGCAGTCCATGGAAGAGGCGATCGCCTGGATCAAGCGCAGCCCCTTTCGAGACGGCGAAGTCGAAGTTCGTCCCATCTATGCTGACGAAGATTTTGGTGAAACCTTCACCCCGGAACTCAAAGAACAGGAAGCACGTCTTCGCACCGAGATAGAAAATGGCACAACCAAGTAGGTCAGCACAATTAAATTCATGTTAGAAAACCAGGGCGCTCCCTCAGTTTTCTAACCTTCGTTTTTCAATGCAGTTCTACTTAGTGACAGGTTTGGCTAGAGGAATAATGATGCAGGTTGAACAAGACCAGGTAACGATCGCCACTTCAGACGGACAGATGTCCTTTTCTGTCACGAGCGGGCTTCATATCACGCTGCTGCTGCTGATAATGCATGGCAGGAGTTGATGCAGTTTTTTCAACTCAGCTTGAGCTAACCGCTATGGTGGGGTGCGCCCCTCGCCGGGGGGCGCACCCCACTATTTTCATTTATGGCCATGTACTTATTAGTTAGTGACAGGTGACAGGAGCCAGCAGCCCGCTCCCTCCTGACTTCTGTCTCCCGAATTCTGAATCCTTACTCAATCAGGCTGCTATACGGCTCCCAGATTTGCACTCTTTGCCCATGGGCCATCAAAAACCGACCGTCGGGGCTGAATTGAAACTGGCTAACCTCGTGAATCTGCTCGACGGCTTGCCCGGTTGTCACATCCCAGAGGGTGATGCCCTGCTGAGGGATGGGTTCGCTGTGGACGAGGGGCAGGAGCAAGGTACTGGTGGCCAGGGTTTGGCCGTCGGGGCTGAAGGCTACGTGAGCCAGGTTCCTGGGTTGAATCGGATGATTCACCGTTTGCACCAGATCGAAACGGTGAACCAGAGCGTACTCGGCCAGGTTCCACAGTCGCGCAGTTTCACCGTCACTGCTGGCTAGAAAGCGACCGTCCCGACTAAAGGCCAGATCCCGTGGTGGTTCCGCATGGCCCTTGAGGGTAATGATTCTGGCTCCGGTGCTGGCGTTCCAGAGCTTGATGCTGTGGTCGGTATCCGTGGTTGCCAGGCTTTGTCCGTCAGCGCTGAAGGCGATCGCCATTTCCGGTCGCAGGTTGATGGCCTCATCCACCAGGGTGCGAATGAGCTGCCCGGTCTGGGCATTCCAGAGCTGGAGCGTGTTGCGATTGGTGGCCGTCGCCAACCGCCGACCGTCGGCGCTGATGAGGAGCGATCGCACGATGCCATCGGATTCATCCAGCCTGATGGTCCGCCGCAGCTTGCCCGTTTGCACATCCCACAGCTTGATGGTCTGGTCAGAGCTGGCGCTGACCAGGGTTTCACCGTCAGCACTGATGGCGATCGCCCGCACCGCATAGTCATGGCCTGCAAAAATCTGCACCTGCTCATTGGTTCCGGTGCGCCACAGCCGGATGACCCCGTAGGACATGCCCGCTGCGATGTGCTCACCATCTGGGGTGAAGGCGATCGCGTTCGCCACATCCCCCACGATGCGGTCCCCTTCGGTCGGCGGCTCCTGGGGCGGGTTCTCCCCGGAAAAGGCTTCCAGAGCCGGACCCCGATGGAGGGTAATAATCCGGTTGCCGCGCTGGGCGTTCCATAGTGCCAAGGCACTCTCGCCAGCGTTGGCGCAGGAGCGCTCGTAGCTGTAGCTGCCGATGGCGATCACGCTGCCGTCGGGGCTGATGGCGGAAGAAGCTTCCCGAATCGGGCAGGCGCTGTTGGGGTAGAGCGATCGCAAATCAATCTGGCGCACAAGCTGGGCCTGCCGCCAGGTACCCGCTTCAGGAGTCGGCAGAGTGAGGGCGGTTTGCGCCCAGCCAAAGAGCGTCGGCAGATAGCGCAGAAAGCGATCGCCCTGCAAATACAGGACATCGATGGTGCAGCTGCCGCAGCTTTGCGCGCTGAGGATGGCTTCGATGCGCGACCAGTCGATGCCCGCCCACGGCAGATGGCCAACCGGAGCTTCCAGGGAATAGGTGAGTTCCGGTTCCGTCAGCCAGTCGGGGGAGGTGAAGGCATAGGCTTCGTCGGGGGCGGTGCGGGTCCAGCCCACGCGATCGCCAAAGCGTTCAGCCGCGATGCGAGTATCTTCAGGATGCTGCGTTCTCAGCTCTTCCCAGAGGGCTGACTGCACGCTAAAGCCAAACCGCCCATCGCTGGCCTCAATCCAGAGCTGATCCATCGCCTGCAAGACTTCGGGGGGAATCAGGGTCGGTACTGGTTCCGCAAAAATATCGCCATTGGGATGGACAAAGCTCTGCAAGATGCGCCGGGTCTCCTGGTCGGCGGCGGCCCAAGCCTGAGCATCAAGATGGGAGGCCAACGCATCGAGATCGACGCGCCGATTGGCCAGCGTATTCGCATAGGGCACTGACGCAGGCTGAGCCTGGACAGGCAGACCCAGTCCCGTGATGGACACCGCCAGAGCCAGGGCAAGTCCGAGAGACTTCAACTTCATATCCTTTCCTCACTGGCGAGGGACAGCCCCCGAATAATGTCATCGAGATGAGGCTCAAACTGCTCCAGTGCCGCACTGTCTGAAAAGACTCCAGCGGTATCACCGGGGATAATTCCGGTGACAAATATATGCAGCAGTTCCCCATCGGTGGCGACGTAGCCCACATAGCGATCAAACAGCGCCCCGTTGGGCCGGGTCGCCCCAAAGCTGTAGCGCAGGCCGGGCAATCCCCCGACGGAAATTTCGGTTGGCGGTTCTGTGCTGAAGACCAGGGAGGAATCGGCGGTCTGGCGATCGCCCTCAATCGCAGCATAATGCTCCGCGACCCAGGCCCGCAGGAATTCCAGCTCGGAACCTGGGATAGGCTCCACGTCAGCGGCCAGGTCAATGTCACTCAGCGGATAGCTGGCACGCTCAACGGTGCCCATCAGTTCGCTATCGGCGCTGACGCACAGCAAAATCGGATTCTCGCAGGGCACGGCCTGCCAGCCCTCAGGCGCGGAGGTGTCCCCCAGGATAGCGGCCCAGCCAGGGACAGCGGCAGGCTCAGTGGGGGGAATGGGCAGCGATGCGGAGTCGGGTGCGGCTGGAGGGGTGACCGAAACATTTCCACAGGCCACCAGCCCACCTGTAATCAAGATCATCCCTACCGCAGCAGAGATGCGAGTGAACGTGTTCATAGATTGCAACGAATTGTAGAAGTCCCCTTTTCCCAAGGAGGGCGAAAGAGGGGATGAATTTAGGGGTATCCATCTAAGCCAGGAAGTCCTGGTTGGATAGGGATCCAGAATTCAGGAGTCAGAATTCTGGAGGGAGTTGACTTCTGGCCCCTGCGTTCTATTTGAGTGGCGGACAGAGCGAATCAACGTGTTCCTAGTGCAATTCTGGCTCAGATGAAAGGCGGGGTGGGGGGCGTTACGAAAATCGATACAGGTTATTCGCCTGTGGCTTGAGCACAGGTCACGGCTGCCGTAAAGACATCCTCAATTTGCTGCAAATAAATTCGTATGGCCTGGGCGATCGCCCGCAATTGCTCAAACTTAAAGAAGAACCTGTAAAGCTCCTCAGCCGATAAGTACATGGCTATAAATAAAAACAGTGAGGTGCACACCCCACCATAGCGTCGTTTAATTGTGACCACCTACTTACAACCGAGTGCCAGCGCAAAATTTTGATAAAACAGCGCAAGAATCGGGCTTCAGATTCAAGCGGACTTTCTCTAATCTTAAGTTATTGAAACACAACTTAAGTCGAGGAATTCACCATGAACGTTATCCAATCCCTGGTTGCAACTGGCGCGATCGCACTGGTTTCTCTCACTTCTCTTCCTGTTGCTTTGGCAGAAACGATGACTCCTGACCCACTCACCGTTGAATCCTCACAGAGGATGGCTGAACTGCCCGCATCCTTTCAGCCGGGACTGAATCGGGTTGTTTTCCAGAGCGAAGGGGAACGTTCAGCTTGACGGCATCTAACGCCCGCCCTGGCACCACCCGTTTCTTTTGAGAAGTTCCCGATTCACAGTAGTTCCGCAACAGATGAACCGTCAGCAAATTCTTCAACGAATCAGCAAAAAGGTTGCCACCCAGCCCCTCATTCAGTAGTTCCCCTTTGAACCAGTGAGCCACCTGAGTGATGGTGGGATCTGGAGAAATCACCCGATGGGTCAATTGCGTTTCTTCTGGCACGTCCCAAACAACTTTCCACTACCCTGGGAAAAAATGATGACCAGCACCGCCGACAGGAAGTAGCCCAGAAGGGGCATGGAAGAGGTGGTATTCAAATCGCTCTATCCAGCAGGTGCAAAGGTGTGGAAAATTGAAACGCTTCTTTTGGGTGTAGCTGGTTACTTTAAACCCACCAAGGTTGCTCATTCGTGCGGGGATCCGCCTCCATCCAGGGGTACAGCCAGATGGCATTATCCTTGACTGCAACGTGAACGATTTTGAGCGGCAGATTGGCTGGCCCACGCACCACCACCCCATCTGCAGTGTAGCGGGAGCCGTGGCAAGGACACTGAAACTCCTGATCCACACCATTCCAGGGGAAGGTACAGCCAAGATGGGTACAGTTATTGACAATGCCCATGGGTTCCAGGGAGCCGTCTTCCCTGACTGTCAGGTAGGTAGGTTCGCCCGCTAATCCCGCGATCAGGGCACGGGTTCCGGCAGGGTTAGCCAGAATTTGACTGGCTGGGATGGGATGGCCCAGTTTGTCTTTAGCCAGAATGCCACCACTGGCAGACACTTCCTGGGGTGGGATGAAAAACTGGGCAACGGGACGCAGAGCCGCCCCTGCCGTTGCAGCCACAGTTGCCCCAGTTAAGAAATTGAGTAGCTGCCGTCGCGACAGGGATGGGCTTTCGTAGGGAAAGCTATTTTGCATTTCCATGGCTGAAGTGACCTCCGGTTATTTGATGGTGTTTGGGTTGCACGGTGGGAGAGATAGCTTCTCTGGCATCAAGGCCCAGGCTTGTCCCTGAGCCATCGTTAATCTATCGCAATATAACTAGATAACTATATATTATAAATTAATTTCTGGATTGCCCAGTATTCAATTCAGATCAGTCTGTTGGCTGGCTGCTCTACTTAAGCTTGAGCGCTTTAGCGGGGGAACCTGCGGAGCCTGGGCGATCGCCACAATCTAACGATCTGTAAACTTTTCAAAAGAAGCTGTCTTTTCATCGCTTTTTGGTAATAGAGTTATTATCTAGTTTCGGTAGGAGTGAACCAGTGGCCACTTTGGTTCAGTTCCACGATGCCTCCCTTCATTCATCGTTTGCGTTTATTCAAGAGGAATTAATCATGAGTGATTTAGCGCTACGTCTGCGAGAAGGTACCCAGCAATCCCACACCCTGGCCGAGAATACCGCTTTTATGAAATGTTTCTTGAAAGGCATTGTTGAGAAAGAGCCGTTTCGTAAGCTTACCGCTGACCTTTACTTTGTTTACTACACCCTGGAAGCCGAGATGCGCCGCCACGAGAAACATCCGGTGGTGGGGCCGATGGTTTTTCCAGAATTGGAGCGCACCCGCAAGCTGGAGGAAGATCTGGCTTTTTACTACGGCGACAACTGGCGCAATGAAATTAATGCCTCTCCAGAAGGGGAGAAATATGTGGCCCGCCTTCTGGAAATTACTAATACCAATCCGGCCTTGCTGATTGCCCATGCCTATGTGCGCTACATGGGCGACCTTTCGGGGGGACAAAGTTTACGCAACATTGTCCGTTCTGCCCTGGATTTGCCTGCGGATCGGGGCACAGGGCTGCATGAGTTTGATCAAATCCCTACGGTCGAAGCCCGAAGAGAGTTCAAGCAGCGGTATCGGGATGTGCTAAATTCCCTGCCCGTGAACGAGGAATTAATCCAGGCAATTGTGGCCGAAGCAAACGCCGCCTTTGCCCTCAACCGCAATGTTTTCCATGAACTGGAGCCAGACGTGAAGGCTGCCATCGGCGAACACGTCTTTGATTTAATTACCCGCCAGGACAAACCGGGCAGCACAGAACGGAAACCAGGCAGTACCTCGGTAGAGCTGGTAGCGGCTGAATAGCCGTTAATTGTCATCGATGATCCCTCGTGGGGGCAAATAGCCATTTGCCCCTACCCGTTGCCTGCCATTTAATGGTCTATTTCGAATCTCTCCCCAATTATTCTGCCCTTATCCATGACCATCCTTGCGCCAACTCCCACCTTTGATACTGAACTGCTGAAGAAGTACAACAAGCCCCTGCCTCGCTACACCAGCTATCCCCCGGCCACCGAGCTGCAGGAAGGCTTTAGCATCCGAGACTTTGAGACGGCGATCGCCATCGGCAACTACAAGCAAACGCCCCTCTCCCTCTACTGCCACATTCCCTTTTGCGAAACGGCCTGCTACTTCTGTGGCTGCAACACCATCATTACCCAGCACAAAGCCGCTGTCGATCCCTATTTAGACTACTTGATTCACAATATTGAACAGGTGGCCAGGTTGGGCGATCGCCCCCAGATTGTCAACCAGCTCCACTGGGGCGGCGGCACCCCCAACTATTTGGCCTTGGAACAGGTGGAGCGGCTGTGGCAAGCCCTATCCCAACACTTTCAGTTTGCCGACGATACGGAAATTTCCATTGAGGTTAACCCTCGATATCTAGATCGGGACTATGTGCTGGGCCTGCGGCAAATCGGCTTTAACCGCATCAGCTTTGGCATTCAGGACTTTGATCCGCAGGTACAGATTGCCATCAACCGGGTGCAGCCAGAGGATCTGCTGTTTCAGGTGATGGCCTGGATGCGGGAAGCGGAGTTTGAAAGCGTTAACGTTGACCTGATCTATGGTCTGCCGCACCAGACCCAGAAGACTTTCCGAGATACCATTCGTAAAACCATCCAGCTCGATCCCGATCGCATCGCCCTTTTCAACTTTGCCTACGTGCCCTGGATGAAGCCCGTTCAGCGGCGACACATTCACCCTTCCCAGCTACCAACGCCTGCGGAAAAGCTGAACATCTTTCACCTGAGCATTGATGAACTCACTACCCACGGCTACCAGTTCATTGGCATGGATCACTTTGCCAAACCTGATGACGAATTAGCCATAGCGCAGCGAGCTGGACAGCTCCACCGCAACTTTCAGGGCTATACTACCCAGCCGGAGTCTGATCTGGTGGCCTTTGGCATGACCTCCATCAGTATGCTGCACGATGTCTATGTGCAAAACCATAAGCGGTTGAAGGACTTTTATGAGGCGATCGCCGCTGATCAACTACCCGTTGAGCGGGGCGTTCTCCTCAGCAAAGATGACGTACTGCGGCGAGCAGTGATTATGGAGCTGATGTGCCAGTTTGAGCTGTCCAAGGAAGCCATTGAAACCAAGTATCATCTCAATTTTGACCAGGACTTTGATGAGTATTTCGCCGCAGAAAGGCAAGATTTGAGAGTGCTAGAGGCCGATGGGCTGGTGCGCCTCACCCCCAATCACATAGAGGTCACCGCCGCCGGGCGGCTCCTCATCCGCAACATTGCTGCGGTATTTGATACCTACCTGCGCCATAAGCAAAGCCGCCAATTCTCCCAATCCGTCTAGAGGATAATTTACAGGTTATTTAATTCACAATCCTAAGGAACCAGAATTAAATAATCCGTGCGATTACCTTTTCTGTACAGGCTTGGCAATGCCAAGCCCCTATCCAAAAAATTGCCTTTTATTTGATTTCTATTCCTAAGGCGATTTCTAGCAACAAAAATATCGGAAGCTGGTGCGTTACGCTTCGCTAACGCACCCTACGGCTAAAATCTAAAATCCGGAGCTTATTCATGCGTATCCTCATGATTCAGCCCAACTACCACTCTGGTGGGGCAGAAATTGCTGGCAACTGGCCGCCCAGTTGGGTTCCCTATGTGGGCGGTGCCCTGAAGCAGGCGGGCTTTGATGACATCCGCTTCATTGATGCTATGACCAACTATATTGATGATGAGCCGCTGGCGGCTTTGATTCAGGAGCATCAGCCCGATGTGGTCATGGCAACGGCAATTACGCCGATGATTTACAAGTCTCAAGATACGTTGCGGATCGCCAAGTCCGTCTGCCCCAATGTAACCACCATTATGGGCGGCGTTCATCCCACCTACATGTACCGTGAAGTATTGGGAGAAGCGCCCTGGGTGGACTACATTATTCGGGGAGAAGGGGAAGAGATTAGCGTGAATTTGCTGCGGGCGATCGCCACAGGCCGAGATCGTCAGGATCGAGAATCTATCTTGGGTCTGGCGTACCTGGATGACTCCGGTCAAGTAGTCGCCACCCCCGCCCATCCCCCCATCCGCGACCTCAATACCCTTTCCCCAGACTGGACCTTGCTGGACTGGGACAAATACATTTACACGCCTTTGAACGTGCGGGTGGCGGTGCCCAACTTTGCCAGGGGATGCCCCTTCCGCTGCCGGTTTTGCTCCCAGTGGAAGTTCTGGCGCAAGTATCGTGCCCGCAAGCCCAGGCAGTTTGTGGATGAAATTGAGTACCTGGTCAAGGAACATAACGTAGGCTTCTTTATCCTGGCGGATGAGGAACCTACCATCAGCAAGGCTCGCTTTGTTAGCCTCTGTGAAGAGCTGGTGGAGCGGAACCTGGGGGTTCACTGGGGCATTAATACCCGCGTCACCGATATTCTCCGCGACGAGGCGGAACTGCCTCTGTATCGCAAGGCGGGGCTGGTGCATGTCTCCCTGGGAACGGAAGCCGCCGCCCAGTTGAACCTGAACGTCTTCCGCAAGGAAACCACCATTGCGGATAATAAGAAAGCTGTCAAGCTCCTGCGGGATAATGGCATTCTGGCGGAGGTGCAGTTCATTATGGGGCTGCCCAATGAAACCGCCGAAACCATTGAGGAAACCTACCGCATGGCACGGGACTGGGGCGCAGACATGACCAACTGGAATATGTACACCCCTTGGCCCTTTGCCGAACTATTTCAAGACCTGGAAGACAAGGTGGAGATTCGGGACTACTCCCACTACAACTTTGTCACCCCCATCATCAAACCCGACAACATGACGCGGGAGGAGGTCTTGCAAGGCGTGCTGCGAAACTATGCCCGCTTCTATTCCTGGAAGTTTCTGGAGTACTGGTTTACCCGCGACAACTTCAAACGACGCTACTTGCTGGGCTGTCTGTGGGCATTTGTCAAAACGACTTTGAACCAAAGGTTTTACAACCTCAAGCGGATTAAGCGGAAAGGCATTCATGCTGAGATTGAGTTTGGCTTTGATGAGTCCCGCATTCTTTCCGCTGAAGAGATGGCCCGGTTGAAAGCGGCCAAGTTGGCGGATATGGAGTTTCCCAGCGAGGTTTCGGCCTGCGGTGCGCCCAGCGATGTCCCAGCGGCATCTGATTCAGACACAGTAGAAACGGACATTCAGTGCGTGATTGTAGATGGTGATGAAACCCGCCGCATTACCCTGCGGAAAGAGTTGCGATCGCACCCCGGCATCGAAATCGCCAGCGAAGCCACCAATGGTAAAACCGGGCTGGTACTGCTGGATTCCATCGTGGTTGACGTGGTGATTGTCTCCGATCCGTTACCAGATATGTCCCTACTGGAATTTGTGCAACGGGTACAGCAGCAGCAAAATGCCTGCCATCCCTTCAAGCTGCTGATTTTGACAGACCAGTCTCCCCAGTTGCAGGATGGAGAGATGGGGGCGATCGCCCTTTGCCCACCCGACAGTGCTGTTAAAGATCTGGCCCAAACCATTCACAGGCTTCGAGCAGGTGAACAACCAATCACGCAGCAGTCCAGAGCCTTTCAGCTCAGCCACGCCACTAGCTCGGTAACCGTGCTCTGATGCACTTGTATACATCCCTGGGGAGGATATTTCAGGGGTTGCCGCCATCCTTAATCTAACTGGAGGAAGAGCAGGAGTCATTCTGGAGTTCTGGGAGGTTTTGTAAGCGCGCTGCGTGTCCACAAAACCTCCAAATTGCGTAAGACTTATAATATGATGATCTATTTGATATGGAGCGTGTTTCATATTGACAAAATACAGGGGGGGTGGGGGCAAAGCCTGATTGACTGACAAAAGTTTTTGGCCCTCACCCCCAACCCCTCTCCCAGAGGGCGAGGGGAGCCGAACCAATGCTCCTGTTCCCTCTCCCGAAGGGAGAGGGCTAGGGTGAGGGCTTCCGGGCAGCGGTTCGTAAGTTTTGTCAGTCA
>JAYKGU010000174.1:0-24691 GCA_035285585.1 Synechococcales cyanobacterium | reverse complement strand
AGGCGGCTGGGACAGACGGACGCCCCCCGTCAGCGCAAAGCTTTGCTGATAGTTTCCATCGTCTCTAATCTATCGATTCTGGCGGGCTTCAAGTACTTCAATTTCTTTATTGAGAGCTTTGCCGACCTGCTCTCTCTGGTTGGCCTCCAGCCCAACTATCCCAGCCTGGGTATTATTCTGCCGGTGGGTATCTCGTTCTATACGTTCCAGACCCTGAGCTACACCATTGATGTCTATCGGCGCACCCTGGCTCCCGCAACAAATTTCCTCGACTTTGCCCTGTTTGTCGCCTTCTTTCCCCAACTGGTGGCGGGGCCAATCGAGCGGGCCGCCACCCTGCTGCCTCAGATATCCACCCCCCGCCGCATCTGCTGGAGTCAGGTGAATGCCGGTCTGTTTCTCATCCTCTGGGGCTATTTCAAGAAGCTGGTGATTGCCGATAATCTAGCCTCAACCGTTGAGGAGGTGTTTGAGGACTATACCGCCTATCAGGGACTGGACATCACGGTGGCGGCCCTGGCGTTTACCGTTCAGATCTACGGCGATTTTTCAGGGTATTCCGACATTGCCAGAGGTTTAGCTAAGTTAATGGGGTTTGAGCTGATGCTCAACTTTCGGCTGCCTTACTTTGCCCTCACCCCCAGCGACTTTTGGGCACGGTGGCACATCTCCCTGTCTACCTGGTTTCGCGACTACGTCTACATTCCCCTGGGGGGCAATCGCCAGGGAACGTTGCTGACCTATCGCAACCTGGCCATTACCATGCTGCTGTGCGGTCTGTGGCACGGGGCGGCGTGGAATTTCGTCCTCTGGGGGGCTTTCCACGGGTTACTGCTGATTGGCTATCGCAGCGTCCGGGCACCGCTGCTGGCGATCGCCAAATCCCCCCACCCCTGGGCCGGATGGGTGCTCCTGGGCCAGATGGGCGTCATGTTTGGCCTGACCACCATCGGCTGGATTTTGTTTCGCGCCACGTCCATGGAGCAAATCGCCTATATGCTCACCCATCTGGGCTGGCAGCCCTCCGCTGTATCGGCGGAATTTGTGGGGGATCTGGTGTTCTTCAGCGCGCCGCTGCTGGTGGTACAGCTCTGCCAGTACTTGTCTCAGGATTTGCTGATTCTCACCAAGCTCCCGGCCTGGGGGCGCATTCCCCTCTATGGCCTGATGCTGGCGTGGATGGTAATCTTTAGCGATCGCTCTCCCTCGGAGTTCATCTACTTCCAGTTCTAAGTAGGTCAGCACAATTAAGTTCACGTTAGAAAACTGGGGATCCCCATCGGGGCGCTCCCCCGGTTTTCTAACCTTCGTTTTGCAATGCAGTTCTACTTATCGCGATTCCCAATCGCACGACCTATGAAGCATATCGCGAGTATGGCGTTACGCTTTCGCGTTAGGACATTTAAGAGGTGTGGAACCCCCGCGTCGCGGGGGTTCCACACTCAAACCTTAGCCTGTAGGGCTATAATATTGTATTTACCAGTACATGACGACTTCTGGAGCGAAAATGCTAACGAGCGTCGAAGGAATTTATCGGAATGGTCGGATAGAACTAGCTGAACAGCCGACCGATGTGCATGAAGGAGCACGGGTTATTGTAACGTTTGTTGAATCTGTTGAGATCGACCTCACTCTCCAGGGAATTGACCGGGCACAGGCCGAAGTTCTCCGGGCAAGTTTGGCGAGCTTTGCAGAAGATTGGAATAGCTCAGAAATGAGTGTCTACGACAACTATGACGCAGCCGCAACTTCCCATCAGCAGGAATGATGTTGTTTTGGTGCTTTTCCCCAACTCTGATTTGGTCACTGCTAAAACTCGACCTGCTTTAATTGTTCAGGCGGATGGTTTGCAAACAGGTTTACCTCAAATTATTGTTGCGATGATCACCAGCCGGATGGTACGAGCCGGACATCCAAGTCGGGTGACGATCCTCTTGCGATCGCCCGACGGTCAACGGTCTGGGTTACTGACAGATTCAGTCGTCATGACGGATAATCTGGCAACCATTACCCTGTCCGCAATTGAGCGAGTAATTGGTTCCCTACCCGCCATAAATGTCGATAGAGCTTTGAAACACACCCTTGGATTACAGTGAATTTTAGTCAATTGATTAGCCAGCGCTCCCAATCCCTGCCCCAGGAGCGGGTAGCTCCAGTGCAACGGCGCACCGTGTGGCTCACCCTGGGGGGAGCGGTGGCGCTGCTGCTGGCGGCAAACCTGGCGATGGATGGGCTGCTTACCCATTTCACCACCAACCGGGGCTACTTCCTGACGCGGCGCAAGTGGGAGCTACTGGCGAATCTACAGCAGCCGGTGGACTGGCTGGTGCTGGGGGATTCGAGCTGTAACCAGGGGGTGGTGCCCGAAATTTTGAGCGATCGCCTCGGCGGTACCGCATTGAACCTGTGCACCTTTGGCCCCATGCTCTCTCTGGACAACGTGTGGATGCTGGAGCAACACATCCAGCAGGTGGGTGCCCCCCGCCACGTGCTCATCGTCCAGGTTTACGACATCTGGCACCGGGAGATCGACGAAGAGAGCATTTCCCTGCTGGCCCAAATTCCCGATCTGGCCGCCAAACGCTCGACCCTGAAGCCAGCCCTTTCCCTCAACCAGGAAGACGAAACCAAGCTCTTTCTCCATCGCTACGCCCCCCTCTACAGCGCCAGTGAAACCTTGGAGGATTGGATTCGGGAACCGCTGGCCTCCTATCAATACCTGCAGAAATTTACCCTCACCGACAGCGGATTTATGCCTTTTGCAGAGTCCAGGCCAGCGGAGGTGAGGGCAGATACTGAGCGCCATCGGGAGTTTGTGCAGAAAGAGCGGTTTCAGGTGTCAGACATCAACCAGCGATCGCTCCATCGCCTGCGCCAACTGGCCGAGACCCACGGCATTGAGGTTTATTTCGCTTCCAGCCCTCTCTATGCTGGGCTTTACGCTGACCCTGACCTGCGGGCTTACTATCGGCAAATGTACCGCTGGCTGGAGGATTTTGTGGCTAGTAGCGATCGCCTCCATCTCATCCTTGAAGACCCGGTCACCTTTGAGGCCCACCAGATGCAAAACGCGGATCACGTGACGCCAGCGGCAGCAGCTATTTATACTGAACGGCTGGCAGTAGAAATTCTGAACAACCAGTCAGGAAGCCGCTAGCGTTCCGTGATCCCTCGGAACTCCACGAAAAGCGGTGTGCTTCACCCAATCCTGGGAACTCTGAAGAATGAAGCTGGATGACAGGGTACCTAACGCACCGCGTTTCGCCCGCCTACCAGCTCCGCATACGAGCCTCATGGAGCTTACAGAACGATGAGTATTGAACGAATTGTTGAGCAGGCGCTGCAGGATGGGTATTTGACGCCAGCAATGGAGGCTGAAGTGGGTCGTATTTGCGACACTGCTTCGGAGCTGTCCATTGAAGAATACATGGCATTGGATCGGCTCATGGGTGCTTTGCTGACTGGCGAAGTGGTTGCGGTTCCCCGCAAGCAGTTTATCAACGTCATGGAAGAACTGGCCCTCACCGAGGCGATCGCCCGCGTGGCTGAAATTGAAGCCACCACCGACCTCACCCTCGACCTGGGAGACATCGCCGCCTACGCCCTCAATCGCCTACCGCCCCTCTACGCCACCACCGAGGAAGGGGCTGAATATCAGCGCAGCCGTGCCAAAGAAGATTTGCAGGACATGATCGCCATGAAGGTGGACGAGGCCATTTCCCGCAGCATCGACCGCCCCGATTTCTTCCCCGAGCGCCAGGCCATCCGCAAGAAGCAGAACGACGAAGTGCTCAACCAGGTGGGCACCCTGCTGCAGGCTTATGCCCACAAGTTTGAAGCCGGGCCTCAGCGTACCAAGTCTAGCACTGCCGTTCAAACCGTCCGGGACGCTTAAATCCCGCAGGTTTTGAGTGAGTCGTTTTGAGTGAGTCGTTTTGAGTTTTGAATTGAACGATTCACTCAAAACTCAAAACTCATTTCTAAGGGCGTACCGTAACGGGGGTGCCGATTTCCAGGAGGGGATACAGCGCCTGAATGTCAGCCTCACGCATTCGCAGGCAGCCGTGGGAAACCGCTTGCCCAATAAACTGGGTCTGGTTGGTGCCGTGAAACCCGATCTGATCGGTGCCGTCAGTCCAGAAGCCGATCCAGCGGCTGCCGAGAGGATTGTCTGGCCCCGGTGGCACCAGTTTCCCGGTAAACGGATGCCGCCAGGTGGGATCGACCTGTTTTTCGAGGATGTAAAATTCTCCGACCGGGGTTTCCCATCCCTGACGACCCACGGCGACCCCATAGGTTGTCTGGAGAACCCCATCGCGGTAAAAGAACACCTGGCGATCGCTCAAATCTACCACCAGATGCAGTTTCTCCTCCGGCGGAATGGTCTGGGTGACCTGCTGCGCCAGCGGCAGAAGAGCTGCCAGTCGTCGGTTCTCTGAGTTTGCCCCGGCGATCGCCGTTTCTGGCTCGTGGGACAGAGTCCTCACCGGGGCATTACTAAAAGTTGCCATGGAAGACTCCTCTACGGCTGCCGCCTGACCTGTTGGGTTGGGGGCAGCCTTTTCTGCTGAGGGCAATTCTGGCGAGGACGATGCTGGTAGGGGAGCGGGGGGGCGGGGAGCAGGGGGGGCGGTTGACGGGGAGGGGGTTGACGGGGAGGGGCGACTTTGAGCGGTTTGCTCCTCAGGTGGGCTGGCAGCGGAACTGACCTGGGAATTGGTGACCGGAATGGTTGCCGAGGCAGGATAAGTGGCCGCCACGGGAGTCATTGGTGGAGGGGTGTCGGCGGGGGGGGATTCTGGATTCCCAAAATTGCCAAAGGGCCAGAGAGAGGCCAGGGAGGGCGATCGCCCCGGCTGGCTGGATGACTCGGCCAGCCCCGAATATATCTGGGACGACAGCACCAAACCCGCTGCCAAAAAGCTGAGCAGCATAAAAGTTTGAGTGAATGGTTCGTTACGTCCCATAGTGCCGGTTGACGCTCAACAGATTTCCTCCTGCTTGCCAGGTGACAGCATTTCAGGAGGGCCAAGAAAACGGTCGGATCTTTGCCAATGAAAGTTCCGGGCCTGCCGTCGGCATTAAGCTTTTGGAAAAATTCTGCACGGACTTTTCCTGAACGTTACTCTGGGCAAAGCGTTAGCTTTCTGACAGGTCAAGCAGCGGATCGTCGCCATCGGCCAGGGTGCTGTCTACCATGCCGTCTGCGCCGTCTAACGCACCGTCTAGGGTGCCGTAGTGGACAGTTTTCACCCATTTTAGCCGCTTCGGGCGAATGGAGATGCGAATCACGGTACTGGCGATCACGACCAGCCAGTGGCACATGTAGATCAGGCCGCAAATGCTTTGAAATAAAATTGACAGGTTGGCCACCACCTGGTCGGAGAGAGCGGCGAGGGGCGATCGCGGTTTGTTACTCAGAGGAGCCAGCGCGGCTTGCTGGTAGGCCCGCACCCGGCGTAGCCCAACTACCATGCCCACCAACGGCGTCACCAGGGTGAGGGCGGTCAGGGGAGTGAGGATGGGCAGTCGACCACGCGCCACCGCCATCAGCAAATCGGGAACTGCCGCTGTGGGGATCAAATACTGGGTGGTGTAGAAAACACAGAGGTCAATGGACTTGCGCAGTCCCAGGCGATTCTGCACCAGCAGCCGCCAGTAGTCGAGATAGCGCTGAAAGCCCCCTTCGGCCCAGCGGTTGCGCTGATGCCACAGCCCCACGGCGCGGGTGACTCCTTCTTCTTTGACGGCGGGGTAGGGCAGAAAATCGATATCCCACTGGTTGAGATGGAGCCGCAGGGTGAGGTCCAAATCGTCGGTAATGGTTTCTTCATTCCAGCCATTGCAGTCTTCCAGGGCCACCCGCCGTACGAATTGGCCGTTCCCCCGCAGTTCACCAATACCACCATTGGCAACGCGCTGCTGTTGAATGCAGGCGTCTAGTACCATCTCAATGGCCTGGTTGCGGGTCCAGAAGTTGGTGGAGGCATTGGCGATCGCCTTGCGCACCTGCACCGCACCGGCCCGTTCGGCAGCAAAGAGAGGCACTACCTGCCGCAGCAGGTTACTGGGCACCTGGGCATCGGCATCAAATACAGCAATAATTTCCCCCTGGGTGAGGGGCCACACCTGGTTGAGCGCCCCCGATTTGCCGCCGCCTGCATTTTCTGCCCGGCGCACAACCCTCAGGTGGTCATACCGACGGGCCAACCGCTCCAAAATGGCGGGGGTATTGTCGGTACTATAATCATCAATCAGCCATACGTCGTAGCGCTCGATGGGATAGTCTAGGGTGCAAAGGTTCTGAACCAGCGACCGGATCACGGCTTCTTCGTTTTTGGCTGCTACCAGGATGGAGATATAAGGGTAGTCCTCAACGTCATCTGATGTGAACGGGTCAGGAGGCACATCGGGCTGGGAGAGCAAAATGCGCAGAACATGCAGGCCCATCATCGCCGTGACCCCCAACACTAACCACGAGCCACCTGGCACCAGGTGGAGAGCTACAGTGCTGCTCCAGACCAGGGTAAGGGTAAAGGCGGCTTTACGGCGTCGCCCCGACTGCCCCCTTTGAAACGGGTGGGTTTCGCAGAAAGCTGCCGAGCTGCCGTTGGGCGATTCGGGAATCAGCTTTGTTTGAGGGTGATGATCAGATGCTGGCTCGGTAGTTGATTTGATCGGGGGGTGGGACGAGTCCGAAAGCCAGGGCTTCTCCTGCATGAGTTCTCCACGTCGCAAGGATAGTATCTACAAACTGGGAGCAGGTGGTTGATAACCCACTACGCGCCCATTGTATCGAAGATTAAACCCCTTCATTTGTGGATTTGCTCAGTTAGTTTTTCAGCTCGCCTGGGTGACAAGGTGGAGGATCAGGGCGATCGCCACCCACAGCAGCACCCCCAGTCGAGTGAGCCGCAGAGCTGCCTGGATGCGCTCCGGCGTAATGGGCTGGAGCGGTTCCGCCAGCAGAGGCTTGTGCTTGATCACGCCTTTGTAGCGGTTAACCCCACCTAACTGCACCCCCAGAGCAGCGGCATAGGCGCACTCGCTCCAGCCCGCATTGGGGCTGGGGTCTGCCGGAGCATCCCGACAACAAAGCCGCCAGACCATCAGCGGACGTCGGGACAGGAGAGCCACCGTGAGCACCGTGAGGCGGCAGGGCACCCAGGTGAGGCCATCCTCCAGACGGGCGCTGAACCAGCCCAGATGGGTGTAGGGCGCTTCCCGGTAACCAATCATCGAGTCCAGGGTGCTGGCGGCTTTGTAGGCCAGGGCGATCGCCCCACCCCCAATCGGCAATCCCCCGACCGATAAAAAAGTCCCAACAATGGCGTAAAACAGGGGAGCCATCACCCCGTCGGTGGCGTTTTCCGTCACCGTTTCCATCACCGCCCGCCGCAGCTCTGGCCCATCCAGCTCAGCGGTGTCACGCCCCACATAGCGGGCCATCACCTGACGAGCGGTGACCAAATCCCCAGTGGCCAGGGGCGACAGTACGGTTTCCGCCGCATTCCGCAAACTCCGCCCCGCCAAACAACTGGCGATCAGCACACTCTCCACCGCAGCGCCCATCCAGGGATGGAACCAGTGAGCAGCCCAAACAAGGAGCCAACCGGTCAGCCCACTGCCGATGATCAGCACCAGGGCGATCGCCATCCCCGCCAGCCGCAGCGCCAGGGGCCGAGCCAAATGCTTGAGGGCCAGGGCACTCAGCCGCTGAATCAGCCAGCCCATCACCTGCACCGGATGCAGCCAATTCCACGGATCGCCAATGACGTAGTCGAGACCAGCGGCGATCGCCAACACTATCCCACCCCACCTATCACCCATCGCCCATCTTCCCATTCACCCATCTATGGCCCTACGGGCTAAGGTTTGAGTGTGGAACCCCCCGCGTCGCGGGGGTTCCACACCTCTTGAATGTCCTAACGCGAAAGCGTAACGCCATACTTCACCGCCAATCCTCCACCGCCCGCTGCAGCACATAGGCCGACACCGCCTGAATTTCTTCAGGAGTGAGGCGATCGCCATAGGCCGACATAATGCCTTTGCCGTGGGTAACAATCTCGGCGATCGCCGCCTCTGAATCTCGATGGTTGCGCTGGAGGGCCTTCATCTTGAGGGTTTGCCGCCGCCGCACAATGTTGCCCCCTTTGATGTGGCAGCCCGCACAAGTTTGCTCAAAGACCTGTTTACCTTGGTCGAGGTCAGCGGCGATCGCACCCCCCGGCCATCCCAATAGCAAATACAAACCCAACACCAACCCAACCCAAAACCTTTTAACCATACCGACCTACTTACTCCTCTCAGCAAAATTTAAGCCACCCCAATGCTGAAACGTCTAAATTGGGGAGGGCGATCGCCCGATCCGGCCATTCCTATTCTGGGGGATTTACGCCCTGGAGCACACCCATTTTGACTGATCACGCTGCGAGGACTTCATGACCTACCTGGAATCGACCGCACAATTTTATGCCGACGTGGCCACAACGCCCGAAGTGGGGCTATGCTGCGTTCAGAGCAGTCCTTTAACGCTGCCGGGGCTGAAGGTTCCCTGCCGGATGCAGAGCATGAACTACGGCTGCGGCACTACCGTCCATCCAGCGGAATTGGCAAATGAGCCGACCGTTCTCTACGTCGGCGTCGGCGGTGGCCTGGAAGCCCTCCAGTTCAGCTACTTTTCCCGCAAACCTGGGGCAGTGGTGGCCGTTGACCCGGTGGCCGAGATGCGCCAGGTGGCCCAGCAAAACCTCCAGCAGGCCGCCGAGCAAAATCCCTGGTTTGACCCGTCCTTTGTGGCGATCGTTGATGGCGATGCCTTTAACCTACCCGTTGCCGATGGGTCAGTGGACGTCGTCGCCCAGAATTGTCTGTTCAATATCTTCGAACCCGCCGACCTCAACCGCGCCCTCCAGGAAGCCCATCGCGTCCTCAAACCGGGGGGACGGCTGATCATGAGTGATCCAATCGCCACTCGCCCCATTCCGCCCCATCTGCAACAGGACGATCGCCTGCGGGCCATGTGTCTCTCCGGCGCACTCACCTATGATGCCTACGTGCAGCATCTAGTAGACGTGGGGTTTGGTCAGGTGGAAATCCGCGCCCGTCGTCCCTACCGGGTGCTGGATCGTCACAGCTATGGGCTGGAGGAGCATCTGCTGCTGGAAAGCCTGGATTCTGTCTCCTTCAAAGTGCCCATCCCCGAAGATGGAGCCTGCATCTTTACGGGACGAACCGCTATCTACGTCGGCCCCGATACCGAGTTCAATGACGGGGCAGGCCACACGCTTCAGCGCAACGTTCCCGTTGGCGTCTGCGATAAAACGGCGAAGGCCCTGGCAACTGATGGGGAGATTCTGGTGACCCCGTCCACCTGGCACTACAGCGGCGGCGGCTGTTGTTAAAGAAGGGGCGAAGCATTCGGTTTTAAAGACCTGTGGTCTTGCCAAAGCATGTTTGCCGAATGCTTCACCCTTACGGTAGGTCGGCCAGCACCTCAGCCGCATGGAGTTCGGGCTTTACCTTCTGGTAGATCTTTTCAATCTTGCCATCTGGCCCAATGATGAAAGTGCTGCGGGTGATGCCCATGTATTCCTTGCCCATGAATTTCTTCAGGCCGTAGCAACCGTAGGCGGTGGCCACCTGGCCATCGGCATCCGTGAGCAGCGGGAAGGGCAGGCTGTACTTGGTGGAAAACTTGGTGTGGGACTTAGCATCATCAGTACTTACGCCCAGCACCACCACATCTTTGGCCTGGTAGTCGGCGTAGGCATCGCGAAACCCGCAGGCTTCCTTCGTGCATCCGGGTGTATTGTCGCGGGGGTAGAAGTAGAGAGCTACTCGCTGCCCCTGGAAATCCACCAGGTTCACCATTTGACCATCGCCATCGGGCAGGCTGAAGTCGGGGGCGGGGTCACCGATTTGTAGCACCATTGGGTCTCCTTTTTCTCCCTTGAAATCTCTAACAAGAATCTAGCTAGTCTGAAGGCCTCATTCGAACCGAGGGGCTGTCCATAACCAGCACTTTATAACATTTTGTTAAAAAATGAGAGACTGTCACATTTTTTAGTACGTTTGGGAGGGTGCTGATGGTGGAGCACCGATTATTTTGGCTCAACCATAGACAGCTCGATCGCCACTAAGAAATTACCCCGAACCACGGGACATGACTTGCTGGCCACGAGGGGGCGATTGTCCAGATCTTCCACACGATCTGTCACAAAATGACACATTTGTCTCAGGTTGTCGCTCGTCTGAGACAATCGGTTTAGGTCTATGCTGCCCATTGGTTTAAGGCCGAGCTTTGTTTTAGTTATGCGTGTTGAGCTGCTGGTTACTGCAACATGTTGTTAGGGAGAACCATGATAAAACGATCTATTTTGCTCATTGCGATCGCCACCATTTTCATTTTCCAGACCTTTGTCAGCGGGGCGATCGCAGTTGAACTAGATGCGGAGACGCGCACCGTCCCGCTTAACGAAAAAGGTGATACGGTGGTGCTGAGCCTGGAGCAAATCGCCAAGGGAAAGGAGCTTTTTAATAGCGCCTGCGCCAAGTGCCATGTAGGCGGTGGCACCCGCACTAATCCCAACATCAACCTTAGCCCCGAATCCCTGGCGCTGGCATTCCCTCCCCGGAATAACCTTAAGTCCCTGGTGGACTACATAAAAGAACCCACCACCTATGACGGGGTTACGGATATTTCGGAAGTTCACCCCGCGACCAAATCAGCGGATGTGTTTCCCGAAATGCGTAACCTCTCGGATGAGGATCTGAAGGCGATCGCCGGTCACATTCTCCTTCAGCCCAAGATCAACCCAACTCGTTGGGCAGGCGGCAAGGCGTTCTACTAAGGCGATTTTGTTGGGCCATTGCACCGTTCCGTGGGGGCGAAGCATTTCGTAGTTACCTTTGGGTCTTTTCCCGAACGTATTGCCGAAATGCCTCGCCCCTACAGGTATGGGATGTTTCATCATGCCCTGGTCTCTAGCGGACCACGGGTCACCCCCAGCTGGCTGTGGAGCTTCAGGGCTTTCCAGAGCTGGGTACCGCTCATCTGGCCCGCCAGCAGGCGGCGATAGTATTGAATGATCTGACTGACCTGGGCGGGGGATTCGTCGAGAAATTCGATGCGCACGAACCGCAGGCCCAGGTCGATTAGCCGCTGAGCATACTCTGCCCCGGTTTGGGCCGTGCCGTTGAAGATGGTGTTGCGGCAGCCTGCATCTGCTCGGAGGACGTGTTCAATGCCCGTGCGATCGCGCAATTTCACCTCATGGGACTCGCAGGGCCGCCCGCAGTTGGTGTAATCGGTGCCGTCGGACAGGAAAGCGCAGAAGACGCAGTGCTCCATGTGGAACATAGGCATGTGCTGGTGCAGGGTCACCTCAAACCAGTGGGGCGGACTGGCCCGCAGCAAATCCTCAAGCTGCTGGGCGTTGAGGTCGTAGGAGGCGGTGAGCCGCTCTAGCCCAAATTCTTGCCGGTAATAAGCCGCCGTGATGGGGTTGGCAATGTTGAGGGAAAAGTCGCCAATGCAGCGATCGCCCTGGAAATACTGGAGCTGGTCGTAGTTGCGAATCAGATAGCCGTCGGCTTCGGGCTGGCGCACCTGGTCGAGAATCCAGTTCTCGGCAGGCTTGGTGATGCGGGGCGGGGTGAGGTAGAGGGTGGGGGATTTTGGATTTTGGATTTTGGATTTTGGGTTGGTGATCTGGATGGCGGTGCGGTAGGCGCGGGGGTCTTCGAATTCGCAGTAGAGGGTGGTAATACCGGCGTCGAGGGCGGCCTGGAGTTGGGGGAGGGTGCGGGTGAGGACGATGAGTTCGGGGAGGGTGGAGGGATGCGAGGATGCGGGGATGGGTGGATGGGTGGGGAGTAGGTCTTTCAGGGAGGCGGTGGGGTGGAGCTGCCAGGGGTGGGGGTGCGATCGCCGTTCCTCCAGTTGGGTGACCAGGTCGCGGCGCAGGTGGTTGAGCGCTTTGACGGGAAGCATGAGATCTCCGGTCAAATGGTTGGTGAGGTCGGCCAGGTAGAAGGGGGTGTTGCCCAGGCGTCCGAACTGATCTTTTAACCGCTGGGTGGATAGGGGCTGGGTGTGGGCTGCCACCAGGGGCTGGGGGGATTCGGCCTGGACGATATGACCCTGTTCGTCGCGGGCGATCGCCACCAGGGGCTGCCCAACCTCACCGTAGATTTCGATGCGGATAGGGCGCTGGTAGCGGGGCTGCTCGCCGGTAAAGGTCTGGCGGAGCTGGCGATCCAGTTCGGGGTCGCTGGTTTTCCAGATGCGATCGCCCACCCGCACCCGCCGCAGGTCGAGGGCCTGTTTGCCAAACGTCAGAACCGTCTCCCCACCCTGCTGGTTAACGGTGTAGACCCGCCCGCCCACTTCAGATGTGTCGGGCTGGCCGCCGTCAAACACGACACCATCCCCCGGCTTGATGGGAGCCTGGGCACGCAGGGTGACGGTTCCCTTGTGAATGCGGGTCACTTCCCCCAGGTAAACCCCCCGCTTTTTGCCGAAGCGGGCGTGGACGAGGGCCTGGTTGTCGATGCCGCGAAACCAGCCGGTGTAGAGTCCGCGAGAGAAAGCCATCTCCAGGTTGTAGCGTTCCTGGGGGCGATCGCCCTCAGATTCCGGGTCAGGGTGGTTGGGGGCGATCGCCCCCATTATGTCCCCGTCAACGACCTGCGCCACCGCCCGATCGATCGCCCGCCGATACACCTGGGTGACATTGGCGACGTACTCCGGCGACTTCAGGCGTCCCTCAATTTTGAAGCAGGAAACCCCGGCCCGCACCAGATCCGGCACCACCTCCAGCCCCGCCAGATCCTGTGGACTGAGGAGATAGCGGCGATCGCCCAACTCCACCCGCTGCCCATCGGCCATCAGGTCATAGGTCATGCGGCACGCCTGGGCACATTCCCCCCGGTTGGCAGAGCGCCCCCCCAGGGCTTCGCTGGTGAGGCACTGGCCGGAGTAAGCGACGCACAGCGCCCCGTGGACAAACACCTCCAGGGGCAGGGCGGTGTTGCGGTCGGCCAACTGCTGCTGGATTTTGTGAATTTCCTTGAGAGAGCACTCCCGCGCCAATACGACGAGCTGGCAGCCCAGGGAGCAGGCAAACTGCACCCCGGCGGCACTGGTGATGGTCATCTGGGTAGAGGCATGGATGGGAAAGTCGGGGGAAAGGTGGCGGATCAGGCGGCAGATGCCCACGTCCTGCACGATTACCGCATCCACCCCAGCCGCAATCATGGTGCGGAGGTACTGCTCAGCGTCCGGCAGCTCATCGGTGAACACCAGGGTGTTCAGGGTCACGTAGCCCTTGACCCCCCGCCGATGCAAAAACGCCATCAGCTCCGGCAGGTCGGCCTCAGTAAAGTTTTGGGCTCGCATCCGGGCGTTAAACTGCTCCAGGCCAAAGTAAATGGCGTCGGCTCCGTTTTCGACGGCGGCTTTGGCACAGTCCCAGCTTCCGGCGGGGGCAAGGAGTTCGGGAAGGGTGGGACGGAAGGGTGGGGAAGGGGAAGGGCGATCGCCATTTATCGTCATACGGTTAAATCGAATACCATCCAACAGGGCTGCCAACCTTATGCTAGTGCAGCATTCGTTCTGGCGTTCGATGTCAAGGGCCTGTAACAATTGCAAGGTTGATGAATCCCTGATGGAGCAAGGGATGGGGCGAGCATTAGGGGTAGGTTTGCCCAGCCGCTGTTAGCATCTCCTGCTGAAAACCATAGTGGATGTGTATGATCATCAAGTTGCTCTGACTTTAATCTGACTTTAACTTTCCTTTAGCTTTTCTTTAACTTCCTGTAGGCTACACAACTGAACACTGAACCATGAAGCGACGTAATTTTCTTCTCACCGTTTCCCTTTCCGCATTGCTGGCCTGGGGTGGCACCACCGCCTGCACTTCCTCCAACGAAGCAGAACCGACCGACGCAGACGCCACTTCTCAAGCTGGGGAAACTCTAGTAATGGCCACCTCCGCCGACTATCCTCCCTACGAATTCTACGAAACCGCTGGCGGCGGCGGCGAACCCATCGGCTTTGACATCGATATCGCCAAGTACATCACCGAGCAACTTGGCTACGAGCTGGAAATTCAAGACATGGATTTCAACGGCATCATCCCGGCCCTGCAGGCTGAACGGGCTGACTTTGCCATGGCGGGCATGACGCCCACGGAGGAGCGCAAGCAAAGCGTGGACTTTTCCCAAATCTACTATGACGCGAAAAACACCATCGTCGCCCCCACTGGCTCTGGCTTAGAGAGCTATGCCGACCTGGCTGGAAAGACCGTTGGCGTGCAGCTTGGCTCGATCCAGGAGGGAGAAGCCAAAGAGGAAGCTGAAAACGTTGAGGGCATGACGATTGAGCCTCGCAACCGGATTAGCGAACTCATTCAAGAAATTAAGGCAGGTCGGCTGGATGCGGCCATTGTCGAAGACACGGTGGCCAAGGGCTACGTGCAGAATAACCCCGACCTGGAGTTTTTCACCGTGGAAAGCAGTGGGGAATCTGGCTCGGCGATCGCATTCCCCCAAGGCTCTCCCCTGGCCGCTGAGTTTGACCGGGTCCTCACCGAGATGCGCGAAGATGGCACTCTGGATCAGATGATTACCAAGTGGTTCGAAGAATACTACGAGCAGCAGGGCAGCTAATATCAACCGCTGGATACTGGTATCCATCCATCAAAGGGATGAAGCTGGATACAGTAACCGTTGATACAACACTGCAGCCACCATTTTGAGACGCTTCATGGGTCGGCTTCCAGAAGGGTCGTGCTTCTGGGGCGCATTTCTGTAGGGGGATGGAGTTCCATGCCCCTATCCCAAGAATTTCACCTGATTAAGTCCACGATCCGTTTGATACTCAGCCATTTCAACCCGTAAACCAGGATGACGTGTTCTCTGTTGTGGATGTTTCCGTACTATTCTTTCGCTGCGCTTGATCTGGATTTCAACCGCATCCTGCCATCCCTGCCCTACATTCTGGGCGGCATCCTGGTGACGCTGCGATTTACGGCCCTTTCGGCCATTTTTGGCTTTCTTTGGGGCACGATACTGTCCCTGTTCAAAATCTCCAGCATCAAGCCCCTCTACTGGTTTGCCACCGTTTACACCTCTGTTTTTCGGGGCACGCCCCTGCTGGTGACCCTCTCGCTGATTTACTTCGCCACGCCCCAGCTTACTGGCCAGGACATTACGGGCTTTCAAGCCGGGGTGATTACCTTTGCCCTCAACTCGGGAGCTTACATTTCGGAGGTGATCCGGGCGGGCATCCTGGCCATCGATCGGGGGCAAACCGAGGCGGCAGTGTCCCTGGGGGTGCGCTATCGGCCCATGATGCTGGATATCATTCTGCCCCAGGCCATCAAAAATATCCTGCCAGCGCTGGTGAACGAAACCATTGCCCTGCTCAAAGATTCGGCCCTGGTGTCGGTGATTGGGGCACAGGATTTGCTGCGCCGTGCCCAGATCGTTGCGGCTGAAAAGTATGTTTACTTTGAACCCCTCTTGATCGTCGCGGTTATCTATTATGTGATGGTCATGGCGCTGACCCTGGCCGCCAGCGTCCTGGAGCGGCGGATGCAAAAGAGTTCCTGATAGACCTTTAATCGTGGAGCGTTGCGATCGCCCCATTTTTCCTCCTACCTATTCTTCTTGACAACGCCAACAGTTTCTATGCAAAGTGAATCCCCGTCTTCCAACCCCTCCCATCCTGCCGTCAAGATTGATCGGCTCTTCAAATCCTTTGGGCCACTCAAGGTGCTCAAGGAGATTACTACCCAAATTCAGCGGGGGGAAGTGGTGGCCATGATTGGCCCGTCGGGGTCGGGAAAGTCCACCTTCCTGCGCTGCATTAACCTGCTGGAAACGCCCACCTCCGGCACCATCTGGATTGACAGCACCGACATCACCCACCCCAAAACCGATGTCATGCAGATTCGGCAGAACGTGGGCATGGTGTTTCAGCACTTCAACCTGTTTCCCCACATGACCGTGCTGGACAACGTCACCTACGCCCCCATTAAGGTCAAAAAAGTCGCCAAGGCTACAGCGCGGGAAAAGGGGCTGGAACTGCTGTACAAAGTCGGCCTGGAGGAAAAGGCCAACACCTACCCCTCGCGGCTCTCGGGGGGGCAAAAACAGCGGGTGGCGATCGCCCGTGCGTTAGCCATGGAACCCGACTTGATGCTGTTTGACGAACCCACCTCCGCCCTCGACCCGGAGATGGTGAAAGAGGTGCTGGACGTCATGAAGGGGCTGACCCACAGCGGCATGACCATGGCGATCGTCACCCACGAAATGGGGTTTGCCCGTGAGGTGGCCGATCGCATCCTGTTCCTTGACCAGGGCCGCCTGGTGGAAGACGCCTCACCGGAAGTGTTTTTCAGTACCCCCAAGAGCGAACGGGCCTGTCAGTTTCTTGAAAAGGTTTTATAGTTCTGGGTAGTCTGGTAGGAAGGTAGCCATAAGTAAGTAGAACTGCATTGAAAAACGAAGGTTAGAAAACCGGGGGAGCGCCCCGGTGGGGCGCTCCCCCGGTTTTCTAACATGAATTTAATTGTGCTGACCTACTTAAACGACGCGATGGTGGGGTGCGCCCCTCTGGCTTTATTGATGGCCACGTACTTAGTTGAATCGACTGCCCACCTGGGAGGTTGCCCACTATGGGGTTCCGCCGCTGTTTCAATCTGGGGGCGCTGCTGGCGATCGCCCTGCCTCTAGCCGCCTGCACCTCCGTGGCCCGCCCCAATCGGCTGGTGATGGCCACTTCCCCCGACTACTGCCCCTATGAATTCATGGCGGCTTCAGAAGTTGGAGCAGTGCTCACCGGGTTCGACATTGAACTGGCCGAGGCGATCGCCACCGAGTTGGGCCATAGCCTGAAAATTGAGACGCAGCACTTCAATGGCCTGCTGCCCGCCCTTCAGGACAACCGGATTGATTTCGTGATGGCCGCCATGACGCCCACGGCTGAGCGCAAAGCCGTGGCCCGATTTTCCCGGATTTACCACGAAGTCGTCCCGGCCATTGTTGCCCCCGCAGACAGCAACCTCACAACCCTGGCGGATTTAGTTGGGAAAGAAGTGGGCGTGCGCCAGGGCAGCTTTTTTGAGCGGATAATCCAGTCTCAAACAGGGGTGGTAGCGGTGCCGGTGGAGACAACCACCGCCCTGATGCGCCTGGTGAGAACCCGGCAGGTGGACGCTGGCCTGATCGATGCATCCCTGATTTCGGATCACGTGACCCCCTCGTCCCGGCTGGAGGTGGCCGCTCTGCCCAATTCCCCGCCCGCTGGGGTGGCGATCGCCTTTCCGCCCAATTCCACACAGGTGGGCCAGTTCAACACCGCCCTGCGCCAGTTGGAGGAGCGGGGGGAAATTGAGCGGCTGGCCCGCAAGTGGTTTGAAGACTACACCTGTCCGGCGGCGTCCGACCCGGCCTGACCTCGCCTTTGCCTAAGCCAGCGCCTGGTCGAGACGCATCAGGGTGTGGAGCAGCACATTAGCCCCCTGGGTGCATTCCTCCGGGGCGGTGAACTCGTCCTGGGAATGGCTGATGCCGCCGCTGCTGGGCACAAAAATCATGCCCATGTCAGTGATGCGGCCCATTTCCTGGGAATCATGTCCGGCGCGGCTGGGCAGATAGCAGTAGCTCAGGTTCAGGTCTTCGCAGGTGTGGGCGATCGCCTGCTGGATGGCGGGCGCGGCCAGGGTGGCCTCGGCGGTGAGCACAGGGGTTATCTGCATCTGGGTGTGGGTGCGCTGGGCGATCGCCGCCATTTCTCGCTCCAGACGGCCCACCATATCGTCTACACAGGTCTTTGACAAATCCCGCAGATCCAGGCTCAGCTCTACCCGCCCCGGCACGATGTTGGTAGCGTTAGGGTGAACGGTCATTGCCCCCACCGTGGCCACCTGGTTGCCGGGGGGCTGGGTGGCCACCTGATTGACTGCCAGCACTATTTGGGAGGCGGCCACCAGGGCATCCCGCCGCTGGTCCATGGGTGTCGTGCCCGCGTGGTTAGGGCGTCCGGTGACGGTGATATCGAAGCGATTCATGCTCACCACCCCTTCCACTACGCCGATTTGCTTGCCGCAGGATTCCAAAACGCCCCCCTGTTCCACATGCAGCTCTACAAAGGCGGCCAATTGGGTGCGATCGCGCCGAGCCGTGGCAATTTGTTCCCAATCTCCGCCGATGCGCTCCAGGCAGGTTTGGATGGGCGTCCCATCCTTATGGCGGTAGGCTTCGGGGTCGGGGTTGAGGGTTCCGGCGATCGCCTTGCTACCAATCATGGTGTTCTCTTCGTCGGTGAAGACGATTACCTCAATGGGATGGCGCAATTGGATTTGATGGTGCCGCAGCGTCCGCACTACTTCGATACCCGCCAGCACCCCCAGGGTGCCGTCGTAGCGCCCCGCCGCTGGCACGGTGTCAATGTGGGAGCCGGTGGCCAGGGCGGGACAATCCTCCCGTCCGGCGTAGGTGCCGATGATGTTACCTGCTGCATCGACGCGCACCGTCATCCCGGCCTCCACCATCCAATTGCTCACCAGTTGACGGGCCAGCCGGTCTTCCTGGGTAAAGCAGATGCGCCGCACGCCCCCGTGGGTGAGTTTGCCAATTTCGGCCAGGGTGTCTAGATTGTGGTTGAGGCGATCGCCATTAATTAACGGTAGAGAGGCAACAGACATAGGCATTTGTTGAGTTGAGACCCGACCAGGTTAAACCATTTGAATATTACAGGGTCTCAGAGCCAGCCAACTCAATCTGTAGCCTGGAGTGCAGAATGGAGAAGCACCTGACCGTTTTGTCTGTTATGGCCCTACAGGCTTTGGCCTGCGGGTAAACCTCCCGCAGGAGATTTACCCGTGATGAGTGATTAAACGAGGTTCTTGCAATAGGCCATAATCGAACTCCGTCCGCCATATCTCTTACAGAAACGACCAACCTGGTAGACGGCAAACCGCCATGTTGTTTTCACGAGATCAAGGGCATCCTGAAGTCGCAGTTGGCCATTTTCGAAGGAATAGCCTGCCTGCTTCGCAGCATCTCCCGCCAATAGCTCACATAGGCGAGTTTCGGTGGGCGTAATCCCCCGGCGCTGGCCAGAAGCAAATGAGGTATTACTTCCTCGAACGGGAACTTCTCCAGATAAGGAGACACCTAAAAATTTAGCCAATTTTTCGGCCTCTTGATCGGGAGCCTTCACCAGGTCTTCAAATTTCACAACATGAACCGGAGCTTTTTGAGACGCCATAAAGGATTGAACTTTACGATACGCCATCTTCCAGTACAAAGCATAAGCAACGGGATGGTACTGGGCAGGATTGCCATCCTGGGGATGAACAAACTTTATGGAAGACATCATCTTTACGGGATGGCGCATGATAAAGATAAAGCGAATACCCGGAAAGAGCTGGGCTAACATATCCATGTGGATAAAGTCTTGTGGTGTCTTGTACCCCCACTGGCTCCGTCCATGATGGAGAGCCAACCGCGTGAGCCATTCCTCCAGCAAGGTATGCCAGTAAATTGAGCGCCCGGCAAAAGTCGCCCGCATAGCTTCTACCATCTGGTCCACATCTTCCCAGGTGCAGTCAGGCTTGACAAAATTCTTTTCATGCTTGATTCGTGCTTTGACTGTCCATCCCAGGAAATGAAGTAGCCGATCAAGCTGTTTTGGGGAGAGTTCTCCCGCCGCATTGATGTCCTGTGCCCGCTGCAGCAGATAAAAATCATCAAAGACATACAAATCATCGAGGCAGGAAAGCACATGGGACAGAAAAGACGAACCACTGCGAGGTAAGCCAATGACAACAACTGGCGCGTTCAACGGTTGAGCAACTGGTTCTCGCGAAAAGAGGGGCGATAGGGGGAGCGATTCCGTCAGTACATCCATGGTGGGAAATAATTTTGTAAGAGTAAAGGTTTTAGGAGCGGCAGGGGCCATTGAGCAATGAGTACAAGGAACAAATAAGTCAGGTGGGGGGGTGCCCCCATAGAATGTGGAATTAATTGTGCTTGAGCACCTACTTAATTGCTTTTGGAATTTATGCGAGGGTTGCCGGAACAATATTGAGGTACTGTCGTCTCTGAAACAAATGAATGGCGTTGATAAAAAGAAATACAAGCTGCCTGCCATGGCCGCCTGCGTCAGTATGTGACCAGGGGTTAAGCAGGTAGTCATCAATAGGCGAAGCTATTGTCAGGGTGCATCCCCAGCGGGAAATGCGCTCCGAACACCTTACCTATGGTCAGACACGTATTAATAGTTATGCAGTGGTTAACGTAACCTATCCCATCGGTTTCGTTCCTGTAGTATCGATGGGGAGCACTCCTGAAATTAGGGCAGTGAGCCAATGTTATAGCAGAGTTTCTTGAATAATTAGAATCGCTTCAGAGCTTAATAGAAAGCTTAAAAAGCTTTTTGGTATGATTGGCTACTTTTTGTGCTAAGTGGTAAGGATTTTGTTGCCTATAGGGCAATTGGGCTGAGCCAAGTTGTGGATAGCAGCAGTCCTCCTGTTAATCTTTTATGAAGATCAAAGGAAGCTGCATATAAATCTGGATGGAAGCGATCGCCCCCAAGTCCGCCATTCCGATCTGGATGGGAGGGATCAGCTATGTCCCTGCGATTTGGTATCAGGCCATTAAAATTGGCTGAATCCCGCGCACTGCGAAGGATTCAGCCACAAGTTTGAGCTTATAGAGCTATCAATGAGCACCGTTCAGGTTAGGGAATGATCACGCCCGTCGGAAATCTCGACCCGACAGGTCGTCCACATCGACTTTGATCAGCACTGCGAGCTGATCGTTACCGTCGGTGATAATCACATTTCTGCCCTTTTGCGTGAGGGTGAGATCTGAGAAGCCAAGCCTCCTGGATAGCTGGATCTTGTCGCGGCCATCCTGAAAGTCAAGAATCACATCACGACCTTTGCCGGTGGCCAGAACAAAGGTATCCCGGCCCTGGCCGCCTCTGTAGCGATCGCTATCTTTGCCACCAATCAGCAGGTCATTGCCGTCGTCACCAAACAGCTTGTCTTTGCCGTTGCCCCCGTTGGCCGTATCATTGCCCGCACCACACTGCAGGAAGTCATTACCTGTGCCGCCAGTCATAGCGTCATTACCGTCCTCCCCGACCAGGGTGTCATTCCCGCCCAGGCCCAGCAGCTCATCATTTCCGGCTCCGCCTTCAGCGGTATCGTTGCCGTTGCCCCCATCCAGCAGGTCATCACCCAGCAGGCCCAGCAGGCGGTCGTCGCCGTCGCCCCCAAAGGCGCTGTCATTGCCGTCGCCCGCGTTGATGGTGTCGTTATCTTCGTTGCCGCTGAGCGAATCGTCGCCTTCACCACCGACGAGGCGATCGTCACCCAGTCCCCCAGAAACGGTGTCGTTGCCCACCTGCCCCCGAAGGATGTCGTTGCCCAATTCACCGTTGATGGTATCGTCCCCATTGCCGCCATTGACTTCATCATTACCATCACCGGTAAAGATCAGATCGTTACCGTCACCGGCGTTCACGATGTCGTTGCCGGGAGCCGCATTGACCTGGTCGTTACCCAGGCCACCATCAATGAATTCGTTAAACACCGAGCCAGTGATGATGTCATCGCCATCGGTGCCGTTGAGGGTGAGCAATACCCCACTGAAGTTTTCGGCAGAAAAGGTATTGGCCGTCATGTTGGAGATGAGCAGCCCCGAATCGTAGATTTGGTCTCCTGTATCCGCAACCGCAAACTTAATGGTGTTCAAACCTTGCTGCACCGGCACAAAGATACTGAGGGGTGAGCTGACCCCGTCATACTCAATCGGCAGGATGCGGGATTGGCCATTGAAGATGGAGAAGTCGAGGGGTTCACCGTTATTGATAAAGTTGCCGACTTCCAAGTTTGTGTCGATGATGCTCAGGGGCTGATTAACGTTGTTGTTGAAGAGACCAACATTAACCCCGTTGACGAACACCGCCGCCACGTCGACAAAGCTGCTGTTTGAAAATTCCGGAAACTCGTCAGAGCCAAACAGAAGATTAAAACCTACCGAAAGAATGTCGGGATTGTCGATGATAAATGAAAACTGAAGGATATTGACATCCTGGTTTTCGCCCGCCGATACAAAAGCGCTATTGGCAACCGCCTGCAGGTCGGGGTCATTGGTGCCCAGTTGAGCCTCGCCATAGCTGCTCTGGGTATTGGTGAGGGGCGGGGTGCCATCGCCGGAGGTGAGAAGGATGCCAGCGCCAATTCCCAACTCGGTCAGGGTGCCATCATAAAATGAAGCCTGACCGTCTGCCCCCACAAAGGTAATACTGTCAGCGACCACGCTGAGGGGAGTGCCGCTGGCCACCAGGCGGTCAACGAGGGTTTGCGGATCCTCGGTAGAAGGATTAAACGCGGTGAAAGCGAGGACGGCGGGATAGCGCTCCTGCACCTCCTGTGGCAGGGCTAGCGCCACATCCATCGGCTGAGTTTGCACATCGAGTTCCCAGTTGCCTCCCTGGGTGCGATCGCCAATTAGCGTAGAGGAAGCGGCGATCGCGGCTCCGGTCAACTGGTGGAGTTGGGCGACAAACTCCGACCCGGCATCCCCTGCGGCAACCTGGCAGCCGTAGATCAAGAGGGAAGCGGGCTGGGAGAACCATGCCTGAAGCTGGGTGGCATAGCGATCAAGGGTAGCAAGGCTCAGCTCGGTGTTACCCAAAGATAGAGACCCAGGGGCACCGTGGGCAATCAGGTGGGCGATCGCCACCTGGGGACGCTCCTTGAGAGCAGCGGTGATCTGGGCGATGCCATCCCGGTGGGCATCCAGGACAATCACATCAATGGTTGGGGCAACGCTGGCGGCAAGCATGGCAGAATGCTCGACCGCTGCGTCAATAAATAATACCTCCAGGGTGGAGGTTGTAGAGGACTGTGGCTCTGGGTCACCAAACGAGGCGGGGTGACTGGGGTCGATAGTGGAAACGGACGACATGGGTGAAATCCTCATAAGTTTCTGAGTTAAAATGCAACGTCATGCATTCGGGTTTAGTCTTCAGTAGATCTCACGAATGCTCCGGATATAAAAAGAATCTTCACCTTACTTTGACCGTAATTACACGGAAGCTGCTGTAACCCATCTCTTGAGCCTTCCATTTCCTACCCCTTTACAGGTCTACGCTTTGTAGAACTGCATTGAAAAACGAAGGTTAGAAAATCGGTGGGGCGCTCCCCCAGTTTTCTAACATGAATTTAATTGTGCTGACCTACTTACGCTTTGGTAAGTGGTTAAACAAAATTACTTTCTTGGGGTGTACCCCCCGCCATAGCTGCCTCACTTTCCCGCCTTGATACCCCTTTAGATCCATTCCAGGCTGCCTTTGGCTTTACCCTTAGAGCGATGGAGCAGCGATTTAAGTTTTGTAAGGTTTCCCTAGGACAACAAGCATCGGTCCGCCTGATATTTCCCACTTCCTGTCTAATCTCATGATCAGCAAAGCGACCTTCTGGCAATGGTTCTACCGCCGCTGGCAATCCCCTTATCCCTCATCGGTGCCAGGATATACCTTACTCCTACCAGTTCCTGGCGATCTGCCCGTGTTCCTCAAAATTGCCCTGGAGGTTTGTTCAGCCCAGCAATCCAACCATCTGGTGGAAACCATTGTGGTGCCCGATCAGTGGTCTCCGGGTTTTGGCGATCGCCTCCAGGAATGGACCCAAACCTTTGACCTGAATCCGGTGCGACTGGTGCGGCTGCAGCCCATTGAGCAGCGCATTGCCCGCTATCAGAACAATCCCACCACTCTGCACTGGCTGCAACTAATTCGAGGGGCCGAGGCAGCCCGCACAACCCACGTGCTTCTCCACGACGCAGACCTGTTTATCACCGAACCGGATTTCATGGCACAGCACTATCAAATCTGTGCCGAAGAGGACCTTGCTTGCCTGGGGGTCAGTCCTGTGTGGGATAAGTGGTACGTCAGCCAGGGAATACATCACCTGACGGCCACCTGGGAACTGATGATGCAGGTGACGTGGTTGCGTAGCTTCCAACCGTGGCAGCACCGGGGGCATGATGATGTGATTCATGGTCAGGCCCACACCTTTGACACCACCCTCTGGCCCCAGTGTCAGACCAACCCCAACGCCATCCGCCGCCATCAGCGGGAGTGGGGCTTTGTGCACTTCAACTATGTGATCAGTACCTACCGTCACTTTCAAAAGAGTCAGAAGAGCGATCGCCCCTTTGAAGACATCAACTTTCGCATTTTGCTGATTCGCCTGCTGATCAACGCCTACGATCCGGGGGACTGGCCCTATGCCGTACCGACTCTGGAAACTTTGATCCGGGGTCTGACGGATGAAACCAATCCGGTCACTTACCAGCAGGCCAAAACCCGCCGCCGGTACTTGGAATTTCGCCGTAAGCTGAATCAGTTTATGGACAGCGGTGTGCTCACCCCCGCCCGACAAGCCATTCTGCGGGAAGGTATTCAGCCCTTTGATCAGGCGCTGGCCCCCGAATTTCGATACCAGCAGGTCTAACCCCTCTCCCCCTTACTCAGGCGTGGCGGGCAGGCGATAGCTTTCCACCGGGAAGACGTTCACCTCCAGGGCGACGGGCTGCTCCACCTCCTGAACCAGCAGGCGTTGAATAAGCTGTACCTCTGATTCCCTGACCTCATTAG
>JAYKGU010000173.1:0-50201 GCA_035285585.1 Synechococcales cyanobacterium | reverse complement strand
CCCTTCTCCCAAGTTGGGAGCAGGGGAGCCAGAGCTGCCTAATCGCTTCAAAGCCCCTCGCCCTTTTTGGGAGAGGGGTTTGGGGTGAGGGCGCAATGGCTCGGAGCAAAGCAAATGACCCACTAGTGGGCCGAGGCAGGTACGGCCCCAGCGTCGCGAGCTGCAACAGCAGTCCTGACGGTTAACAGGCTTTGCCATGCCTGCCCATCGGCAAGAATAGCGGCAGCTTGCTCCAGGGCCATCGGCAGATCGGCGCTGACGCCGTTACACCAGAGGTAAAAACCCCCGTTCCAGATGGCCGAGCGGGCCAGGTCGGAGATAGTATCCCCCTGGAGTACCGCCAGGGTACTCTCGATCAGCGATGGAGTATCCTCAAAAGGCACATCAGCACCCCCAAAGCCAAAGTCCCTGGGGTGGAGGAGCAGGCGCTCGAAGGTGGGGCAGGCATCCGCACTGGGGCGACTCAGGCCAAGGATGCAGGTGCGATCGCGCGGTAAGTCACAGCTTCCTTCTAACCCTTTTACCGTGACAAACTGCTCGGTGCTCCGGAGCGCAAAGGCATCCCGCGCCATCTGCTCAGTCGGGGGGTGAACATAGCCACAGGCCAGTAGGGCCTCCCCCTGGTAAGGGCACCACAGCAGCTCAATGGTGGCCAGTGGCGGACGTTTGCCAATCTGGTCGCGATAGGGCACCAACTGGTCGGCGATCGCAAACTGATTGGGGGTGTAGAGCAACCCCAAACCCGTCTCGGCAAACACCTGCTGCACCGACGCCAGGGAGAGCCGCGTCCAGTCAACCCCCAACCCCTGCCAGATTTCTGCGTGGGGAACACCGTATTTGGTGGGCATGCGTGCTCCGCCGTGCAGCACCACCGGGCAGCCCGCCGCCAGCAGGATCAGGGTAGTGAGGGGATGGATGGGAGCCGTGCGCGATCGCCCATCGTAAGGCGAGTTCAGCACGACCGCCGGATGGGCAGCGGCAATTGGGGTCAGATGGGGGCCAAGCTGGTCATAGGCATCCAGCATCCCTGCCAATTCTTCGCCAGTGGGGCGCTTGATGCGGTGGGCAATCATGAACGCACCGATCTGGGCAGGCGTCGCCTCCTGATAGAGCATGAGCCGGGTTGCCAGGGCGGCTTCCGCGCGGGTCAGGTCTTTCCCAGTATGGGGGCCACTGCCCACTTTGCGGAGCAGGTCGCGAAATCGGTCACTCATGGGCGCTCATCCTAACTTGCAACGGGGCGACCCTTAGCCCACCATGGAGATTAGATCTGGCCCAAAGGTTGCCTCACGGGTGGATACCAGCAGCGTGTGGACTAGCTCATGAAATCGCCGAATGGGAGGGATATTGAGCCGATCGAGGGTGGTCACCATCACCACTTCCCGATTGAGGGAGGGGGTAACGGTGGGGCGGATCGCCAGGGTAGGGTCGTGCTGAATATCGAGGAAGGCGGAGCGGGGCAGCAGCGCCACCGTGGTTCCCTGCCGAACAATGCCTCGAAAAGCATCCAGCGTGTTTAACTCCATCATCGCCTGAAACGACAGCCCTTGCCGTTGAAACTGCTCCTGCACCAGGCGCTGCATTCCGTAGCCATCCTTAAATACCACGTGGGGATAGCGGGCTAGCTCGGCCCAGGATATCTGGGTCTGCCCGGTGAGGGGATGATCAGCCGCCATCAACACCTCGATCGGCTCCTGGTAAAGCACATCCACCACCATGTCGCCGCTGCTGGTGAGGAAGCGATTATTCATCACAATGGCCAGGTCTACCAAACCGTCCCGCAGCACTTTCAGGGCGCGATCGCTCCCCAGGGAAGTAACCCGGAGCTGTACGTCGGGGTAATCTCGACAGAACTGCTGTAAAACCGGGGGCAGATAGTGGGCGCAGACGGAATGAATAGCCGCGATGCAGAGTTCGGGCTGCTTCCCGGCCATCAGGTCAGCCAGCTCGGTGGTGGCCTGGGTCCACTCCTGGCAGATGCGCCGTGCCCGCTGGAAAAAGCGATCGCCCGCCACCGTCAGTTTGGTTTGACTCCCCCGGTGAAACAGGGAGACCCCCAATTCCGCCTCCAGGCTCTGGATCTGTCGGCTAACGGTGGACTGGGTGATGCCGAGCTTACGGGCAGCCTGTTGAAAACTTTTCGTTTCGACGACCGCAAGAAATGCCTGCAACTGCTCAAGACGCATGGTGCCCCTTCACTTTTGATGGTCAAACGGCCCCTGGGCGCAGTGATCACGAAAATGCCGTCTGGTATTGAGTTTTAAGCGTAAGAGAAGGGCGCGTTAAACTTTGTATCGAGGGTTACCACCCCTAGTTCGGGTGGAGCCTGGGCTTGGAGCCTGGGCTTGGGCAGCGTAGCCTTGGATCGGCGTCTGCCTCGAAGTGCCCATTAAAACTCCATCATTCCAAAACGCTTAAGGGCAGCGATCGCATGGAGGCGAACGCGGGCATCGGCATCGTCCAATAGCGCTAGCAGGGTGGGAATTGCGGATTCTTGGGCCAGCTGCCCCAGGGACAGGGCGATCGCTCGCTTCAGTTCCCCTAGCCAATCCGTCGCTAACGGTGCAGAGGCAGGCGTCAGGGCGGGGGGATCTGTCAGGAGAGCCTGGAGGTAGCGGGTAGCCCCTGGCTTCAGGTCATTCCGCCGAATTTGCCCCAGCAGTTCGGCAGTGGCAATCCAGAGGCGGGCTGGGGTGGTGCCCCCCTGGAATGTCCTGGTCTGCTGCGGCCTCCACTCGTCTCGATAACCCTCAAGATAGGTCAGGGATTCAGGGATTTCGAGCCACACCAGCGCCCGCACCAGATCAAGCTGGAGGGGGAGGGGCGTGGGGGGCGATCGCAGCACCTCAGCCAGGGCCGCCGCCGCTGAGGAGGAGGGCAAGCGCCCCAGGGACAGGGCCGCCTGTCGGCAGACCTCCAGGTCAAAATCCCGCAGGTGGGGCGCAAGCAGCCGAACGAATGGCGCTTCCCCCAAATGTTGACCGTAGCCCCCCAGGCTGGTAACGGCAGCCCGCCGAACCGCCGCCACCGGGTCAGCACAGGCTCGTACCAGGGCAGGAATACAGCGCTCATCTTGTAGATGCTCCAGGGCGGCGATCGCCACGGTACGCACCGCCGGGTCGGGGTCGGCTACCACAGAGAGGAGGGCATCGGTAACGGTAGGGTGGGAAATTTGGGCGAGGGCCTGCACGGCCAGTAATCGGCTGCTGGCGTGGTGGAGCTGGGCGGTGAGGGGGGCGATCGCCAGGTCTCCCAGATGGGCCAGGGCTGAGGCCGCCATGCTACCGAGGTCTTCATGGGGCGGTGCCTGCAGTAAACCCACCAGCAGCGCTGCGGCGTCGGGATGGCGAAATTCTCCCAGCAGGCGGGCGATGAACCAGGCCAGATCCCAATCTTCGTCTTCAATGGCCTCTGCCAAACGTTTGCCCAGGGGGGCGATCGCCCCCGGCCCAGCACTGGGTAGAATTTTGGCAATTTCCCAGCGGGTCTGAAAATCTCCCTGCTCAAACGCCCCTAAAGCCAGGTTTAGCAGCGCTTGCGAGCTAGACGCCTCCAGCCGTGGGGATGGCCCGGACGGATACACGCCCGCAGGTGGCGCGCAATTGCCCCGATTCTCACCGGGAGCGGAGCTGGCCTGCTGGAGGTAATGGCTCAGCTTCGTCCAGTTTGCGGTCCGCACCGCTTCCTGGGCTTGGGCGATGAGTGCCTGTGACATAGTCCTCTCAGACGGATGCTTTCCCTAGCTTCCCGCGAGTGGCTGTCGAGCGCAATGGTGGTTCTGTAAAAAAGTAACGATTTGACATTAACTGAATGCGATCGCTGCATAACCGACCCGACCCGTCAGCGGGGGTTACAAAACCTCAAATCTCTCCTGTGACGCCCTGATCCACGCTAGGATAAGGTTTACAGTAAGTGACTAGGAGGTTTGAATGGCTCAAGTGATCGTTGGCGAAAACGAAAAAATCGAATCAGCGCTGCGTCGATTCAAGCGCCGCGTCTCGAAGGCTGGAATTCTCGCCGATGTCAAGCGAAAGCGCTACTACGAAACACCGCTAGAAAAGAAAGAGCGCAAAGCCAGTGCCCGCCGCCGGAACCGCCGCCGATAGGTTTCACCCTGTGCGCAGGCGTAGCTGAGCAGGCAAAATTGACGGGCAGACGCTCCGATTTGACCCATCTAAAACCGAGTTTCCCAGACCTAACCTGGAACCATTCCTTCAGGCCATCACCACAAATATCTCAGCAAGGGCAAGGATCGAGTACGGCATGAGACACTCTCACTTCCCTTCCGATCATGGACATGGGGAAGCTGGCAAAGCCATCAGTCTACCGCGTCATCAACCGAGAGCGACCAGGGAATCAGCGGATCTTGCGCAAGCTGCTGCGACACCTCCACAGCACCCACCTGATTCAAGTGACTGGGGTCCGAGAAGCGACGGTGATATTCGGGCTGATCTAGCCAAACTTGCCCCAGATCCCTGAAGATAAACTCTTCCCGCTGCAGGTTCAGCTCCAGCAGGTGTTGGCGAAAATCCTCCTCGTAGCCCAGCCGAAACGAATCCAGGTACTCCGAAGTCAGGGGCATGTTGACAAACACCACAGGCACACCATGCTGCTGGCCCAGATCGACGAGCGCCAGCAGGGCGTCAAACTGGGCACCCGCCATCTGAAAGTTGGCATAGTCGCGGTCATAGTTGCCCGGCACCCTGGCATAGCGCTGGTAGTAGGTAGCCGGGTCGAAGTAAACCTCCAGCGGCAAAAAGCCGTCCATATCAATCATGCCCGATACGCGATTGCCGGATGTATCCAGGGGGATGGCACCTTCGACAATGGCACCAGCATTTTCTGGCGAATGGGCAAACGGCCCTGCCGCCGAGGGTGATGGGGGGAACAGGGCGGTCAGGCGTCGCTGCACCCAGGCTTTCAGGCGATCGCGGACAGTATGCACCGTGGAGATTTGGGCGAGGCGATCGCTCAACCACTCATCCAGGGTCTGGTAGCTCTCCGCCAGGGATGCCCCCCACCCCCTGGAAAACCGATGCTCTGGCTGGCCGCTGTCGCTGGCGTCGGGGAGGGGGGTCGGCACGTCAATTTGGCCACCCGCCAGCAGCCCGTAGCCCTCGGAGGTGGCAATGCCGTTATAGGTGAGATCGACCCGTCCGCCGTTGAAGGCGCGCGCCCCATCGGCCCATAGGATCAGGTCAGGAAGCTGGTTGGGCTGCAGAATTCGCCGCAAAATGAGTTCCACCACCTGGGCCGTGGCTCCATTGATGCCAAAGTTAAACACATCCACATCCGGGTATCCCAGATCCGCCAGCTTTTGCTCCAGCACCACGGGGTCAATACCGCGCATAGCCCGCGAGCTGCCCAAAACCAGCACATCGGGCGGCCCTGACTCAAGCAGATGCTGATGGTAGAGGGCCAGTTTGAGATCGAGCTGCTCGCTGTTGAAGGACGGGTAGGGAGACTCCAGGACAATCTCCGATTCCTCTGCCGTTGCGGCTGTGGCGATCGCGTCAACTTCGATGAAGCTACTACTGCCAAAGATACGATCTTCACCCGCAAAAGTGACCGGCTCGGGGGAAGTTCCCTCTGGAACAGGCTGGAGCGGCTGGGATTGGCCCGGAGCGGGGGGCGGGGCAAGCTGACCTAAGGTGGGGCGATCGCTCTGCCCTGACTGGGAAATCTGTCGCACCACCTGCCCCAACCCCAAATCGAGTTGGACAAGTGCCAGAAGACCTACCGCTCCCCATACCAGAGCCGTTTTGATGTCGGGATGGTGGGGGCGACTTTGGGGCAGCGCCAGCTCGGGCGTGTCGGCAGTGGGCACAAAGAGCTGGGAGCGGAGGAGCGATCGCCGCAGGCGTTGCCAGCTCCCCTGCCGCAGCTTGCGCCACCCCGCCCACACCTCAGCGGACGTTACATCGGGGCGGAAGACGGGGCCGTCGCTGGGGGTCAGAAGGTCGGAGACATAGGCATCCGTAGCGGCAAATTCTGGGGACGGCTCTGGCACCAATCGCTGGCGTTCGACAAAATCAATGCCGTGGCTCCAGCGGGGCGATCGCTGTCCGGCCCGCCGTCCATAAATGCGCGCACCAGCAATGTCAGGTAGCTTGAGCTGGTTCAGCAAATAAGCAACCTTGGGGTTTACCTCGGCTGGCTCTGGGCAGATCAGCGCATCGCACATGATGTGCAGCAGCTCTCCTTTGTGCAGAACTTGTACCCGAATGCCCCCAGTGGCCAGCTTGTATCCCAGATCCAGATTTAGCAATCGGCCTAATAAAAAGGTGAGTGCCTCCCAATTGCCCTGTCCAGCCAACTCGTAGGGCAGGATGGCCCGTTCGGGGAGGCGACTGGCGGGCAGGTTAAACCATTCCACCCAGTCGGGGGTTTGGGGGTCGGCTCCCTCGCTGTAGAGCACCGCCGCCTGAATACCCTGGGGGGCGATCGCCTCTAGCAGTGGGTCAAGGATTGCACGTGCCTGGGCTGCCGTCCAGGGCATAGCCCCATCGACCGCGTTGCCCTGGACAGGGGGGCGCAGGCCACAGGTGAGGTGTAGCGTTGTTTCTTTCAGGGTCGCTTCTTTAATTTGCCGCTGGTAGGGGCCTAGGGTCTGGTTCAGCAGATAGTGAATGGCTTCCACATCTCCCCAACTGGCCCACTCCCGTAGCACCGTTTCAGAAGGCGTGAGGTCAATGCGCAGCATCCAGTCGGGAACCTGCTCACCATTGACCTGCACCACAACCACCGCATCTTCCAGGTCATCGAGGGACAGCTCCCGCAGGTGGCGGGCAACCGGCTCGGCTATCACGTTGGGGGCAGGGCTGTAGCTGGCCCGACAGGTCACCCAGAGGCGACGGGAGGTTGAACCGGCCCTGACCAGATGGGGATGGGGCGCGTGGGGCCTGGTAATGAGCTTGATCTGGACACTAACGGCAACCCCAAACTGGCTGAGGATGCGGCTCAGATAGCGGGCGATCGCCTCCGGATCCCCCTTCTGGGCAAGCTGGCGATCGGCCTCGGCCAGGTCAGAAGCGGTGGCCAGGGCATCAGAGGCCAGCGGTGGGTGCGTCAGAGGGGCTTTTGGATCTGGGTTAGAAAACTCGCGGAGGGAGGGTTCTGGCCCCGCAGCCTGGGGAGACTCCGAAACCGGGGGAGCCTGGTGGAGGTGGTGCAGATGAATCGGTACGGTCCAATCGGGGCGCGGCTGCCCCAGCGTGCGTCCGTAGCACCAGACCTGATAAATCGGGGGATAGCCGGGGGAGACCAGGGTATTGGGGTCGGTGGCCTTTAATATCGTGAGGATATTGGGCAGGAGGTTCTCCTGAAGTGGGGGGCGATCGCCTTCATAAAGCAGATGCAGGATGTTCCCCCTGAGTCGCCATCTGACGGGGTGGTCGGGGTGGTTCAGGGTGCGCTCAACCCACTGGGCGAGGCGAGACTGATGATGTTCAGGAACGGACTGCCTGGCTGAATGTACCATCTGGTTCTTCATTCAATGACGCAGAAAGTAATGACACAGAGCAACGACACAGAGAGCAATGATACAGAAATTGATTGACAGCAACCACCCAACCGTCGATTTTGTGACGGAGAACCGGGTGCTGTAGCCATCATAAATCAGGGCTTAGCCATCGATATGATGAAGGTCTTTAAACAACGAGGATTTTTCCCATTTCCATGTTAATAACCATAAGAAATTTCCTGACACCCGCCTGTGAACCTGTCATACCTAAGCAGAATGTTAGTCTCCTGCACTCAAAAATTCCCCAAGCCCTATGGTATGCAATCCCAGGAAAATTTCCCTTGCCCCTCCTGCAGCAGTCCCTGTACCGATAGGTTTAGCCAGTTGTCGGGCTGAGCGATCGCCCACCGCTCAGACAACTCCCCATCCACCGACTTCCCGCCGAGCCCGCCCTCGCACCGTCGAGAAGCTCTGTCTGTTGACGGTTGGCCTGCTCTCATCAGGGGCGTCAGAGCCAACCACCAGTGCCACTCCTTCCCTGCCCCAACCCCTACCATCCGCTGCCGATGCAGCTCAACGGCAGGCGACTGCAGTCCAGCCCATCCCCCAGGCACAGGTGCAGCCCGGCCCAGCGGCAAATGGCGTGGAGTTTAGCTCCGGGCCAGACCTTCCCCCCCACCAAGCAACCCAACTGGTTAGCTTCCAGCCCGAGCAATCCGGAGGGCAGGCCGTCAGTTCCCTGGAGCGATCGCCCCAAACCCTGCGCATCCCTGCCTCCCGGCCCACAAACTACCGACTTCCCCTACCAGGGCTTCCCCTACCCGACTGGCCCAGCCCCAGCCCAGCGCCAAGCTCCCCTGCCGTAGAATTTTCCGCCTCGGCGGTTTCCGTCGAATCCATGCCGACAGCCCTGCCCATCGCCTCCCCCCGCCCCCAATCGGGACCCCAGCTCTACCATCAGCGCTGGGCGGCGCTAGCATCCGGCAGCACCTACACTCGCCTACCCAGCCACAGCTTTTCGGAGATGTGGAGCAATGCGGCCTATTCGCCCAACCTGGAGGACTGGCAAGCCCTCCTCAGTCAGGAAGCTGCCGCCGTGGCCGCTGGCCAGGGCAATAACGCCCTCACTGTAATCCTGGGGGATTCGATTAGTTTGTGGTATCCCAGGGATTTCCTGCCCCAAAACCGATTCTGGCTCAATCAGGCGATTTCTGGAGATACAGCCAAAGGGATGCTCAAGCGACTCGACCTGTTTGACCAGGCCCGCCCCGACCAGATTCACATCATGGCTGGCATTAACGACCTCCGGCAGGGCGCAACCGACCAGGAAGTCGTGGACACCCTGGAGGAAATCATCCACCAGCTGCAGCAGCGCCATCCCAACGCTCAAATTATCGTCCACTCCATTTTGCCCACCCGCCTGTCGAGCCTGCCCACCCAGCGCATCCAGGGCATTAACCAACAGCTGGCGGCGATCGCCCAACAAAAACAGGTAACCTACGCCGACCTGCACAGCCTGTTTCTAGATCAGGAGGGCCAGCTCCAGCGCGAACTGACCACCGACGGCCTGCACCTTAGCCTACAGGGTTATGCCCTCTGGTATAGGGCACTCCAGTCCTGGGGGTTGACCTGATCAGCCATCGGTATCTGTAGCCGGAGAAGGATTGGAGTCGTTGGGCAAAAACCGGTCAAATGAGTCGGTGAAGAAAATTAGCCAGATCACCAGCCCTGCAAAGGCCAGTGCCGCCATGGAAGAGAGGATGGAGGCTACCTGGGGAAACCAGTCAGGGAACGGACTGACCGCAGGCTGGATGCTAGTGGCGCTGCGGGTGGAGGTACGGGGTGGGGTACTTCGTTTGGCCTTGCCAGTGGAGGTAGGTTGGGGCGATCGCCCAGGGGTGCGTGTGGGAGAGGTTGATCGGTAGGTGGAAGTGATACCAGTAGAGACAGTCTCCAACATTCCAGACGCTTTCATCTGCTGGAGCTTTTGGCTGACGGCAACGGGGCGCTGCCCGCTACGGCTCCACTGGAGCAGGGCCGAACCGGGAATCCCTGTCAGGTTGGGGATCTGGATGTCATAAACCCGCTGTAGCACGGAGCGATCGCTCGCCACCAAAACCACCATACTTTTGGTATGCTGCTGGGCCAGCCCCAGGGCACACCGGGCCACCGCCAGAGCCACCCGCGATCGCTTGGTCAGGGCGTGCCCTGTAGAAGATTTCAGCAGTGAATGGTGCCCCATGACCTCGGTAATTTGCCAGCCGCTGCTGGCGTAGAAGCGGGTAAACTCTCGGGAAACGCGCTCCAGGTCGGGGTCGGGCGATCGCTCGTAGAGAAATCGCATCTCTTCGTAAACCACGTGCGGAATGTAGCAAACTCCAGCCCTGGAAAACCCCAGCCACTCCCGTGTGGTGGTAGCCGACAGGGTGCTGATGTCAATAACCAGGATGATAGGCGGAGCTGACGTCATGTTAACCTCCGATACCAAGTTGACCTGCAAGCCCAGGGGTCAACGGCAGCAGCGTGGCTGCCATCAGAAACAATGCAAGCAAGCCCAGCGCCGCACGGGCATCGTCCGGTTCTGTTAACTCATTGAGACTCGGACGCTCCAGGTCTCGCTGCAAAAACAGAATCACGATCGCCCAATAAAGCGCCAATGGATTTGCCAGCGTCGCCACCGCCAAGACGATAAGCGTCGTTATGGTGGCTCGACGCGCGACCTTGCGGCCATAAATGGACTGGACAACTCGTCCGCCATCCAGTTGTCCGGCTGGCATTAAATTAATGGCCGTGACCACCAAGCCCAGCCAGCCCACGATGGTGAGCGGATGAATATCAACCAGTGGCTGCTGCAGTGCATTGCCCAACACCACCCGCGCCAGGGTTCCGACCAGGATTGACCCCTGGAAAAACTCTGTCGGAACCTGAAATAAACTTCCCTGATGGGACAAAAGCAGGCCAGAGAGCAGCAGCGCCAGCGAAAAAATGCCCCCCGCCGCTGGCCCTGCAAAAGCAATATCGAACAAGACACTGCGGTTTGGCAAGACCGATTCGATACGAGTTAGCGCGCCAAAAGAACCAATCTGCCACGTCGGGATGAAAAAAGGCGGGCTTAGCCGCACCTGGTGGCGTTGCGCCGACAGCCAGTGGCCAATCTCGTGGAAAGTCAGCACGCCGAAGAACCCCAGGGCAATGGGTAGGGCTTCTTGAAGCCGTTGGGGTTCGCCGAAGAAGTCAAAGCCCTGCAAGATTCCAGCGGTTTCCAGGCTGGTGGCCACCGTTGCTAACAACAGCACCCCTGCAAACGCCCACTGCCAGGGTGTCGAAGGTTTTGGATCGCTCTGAGTAGGCAGCACTACGACGATGGGTTTACCTTCGGGGCTTTCGAGAAGATAGAGACGGTAGCGATCGCCCATTTTCTCCACCAGGTGAGCCGAAAGCTTTTTATAAGTTATGTCTGGATCGCCCCGGAGGTTTCCTTTAAAGATGGCACCATCCTGATACGGGACAGCCTCAGTTGCAAAAAAGGTATCGATGCCAAAAATCCCCCGAATAGCATTCAAATCTTCATCGGCAATAGGGACGAGCAATGGCGCACCCTTACGCCACCCAACCCCATTCGGCCTATCGGGCAACTCTCCCTGCGTTGTTGAACCAGTTTCCGGGGTAGTTGACCCTTCTGAGGATGAGATTGATGCGGCTCTGGTAGCATCAGAGTCAACAGCGGCAGTTTCATTTTCAATTTTTTGGGTTGATGACAGGGGCTGCCAAGCACTATTGGAGTTAGATTTGCCCAGAGCTTCTCCAGCGGCGCGGAGCATTCGCCCCAGGTAAATGTAGATCCCTGTCGAAATCAGCAATAGCAACAGCACCCCCGCCAGGTTGAGGAAGATACCTGCGGCAGATAGCCCAAAAAAGACCAGCCACGGCACCATCAATACCAGTGACTGGAGCCACGACAGCACCCCCAGCCTGCCGTAGGGGATGGCACGGTAGAAGCCCCAGGCCAATAGTCCAAGCGCAACCAATAGAATTAAAATCGTTATCATCGTCGGCGTTGTACAACTTTCACACAGCGTTTACAGAGCAGTTGAGCCTGTCATCTACAGCCTCTTTAATTTTCAACAATTTCTGGCAAACTGACTATTTTCACGGTGGTAAGTACCCGGTCATAAATAAAGCCAGCGGACTCCGCCCCCGGCAGGGAGCGAACCCCACCCTAGCTTCGTTTACTGATGGCTACCTACTTACGTGTAGCGTAATTGGGCGCAGTTATGAGAGCAACTCACAGACTCAGGACTATGGGCAGGTTTGCGTAAGCGTAATGAGATATTTTAACCCAGCCCCCCGTGCCCTTAACTAATTCCCATAATTCTTGACGTAGATTCGTCCCAATGGCCCATCACAAAGTTTTTCACTCTCCCTACCAGAGGAAAAATAATTTAGAGAATATCGGTAAGTGCTCAAGCACACGGGAGAATCCTGGACAGACAAGGGACTTAAGCCCCTTGTTAAGTGCAGCCTCACAGAAAAACGGTATAAGTGCTTAAGCACAATTAATTACAACTTAGGAGATTTCCGGGAAAGACCATACCGCCCGTAGGGTGCCGTATAGCCCAAGGGCATAGCTATCGCTAAAGCGAAGCGTAACGCACCGTGGGCTGGTAATTTCGTGGGGCATGCGCTCCCGGCGGAGGCGCACACCCCACGAAAATAAGTAGACCTGCATTGAAAACCGGGAGAGCGCCCCGGCAGGATATTCCCAGGTTTTCTAACATGAACTTACTTGTGCCGACCTAACTACTGCATTGCTTCAATAAGCCGTTCGACAGACGGTTTGGTTGATAAACCGTTGATAGATCTCCTGCCATCCGCCCCACCTCTATGGGCATTCTGGTGTATAAAAAGAATCTGGGTCGCCAACAGCGAACGCAAGAATAGACCAGCCTAGAGGTTAGAGAATGAAGCTGATTTTTATTGGTCCACCGGGCAGTGGCAAAGGTACACAAGCGCATCAGTTAGAGCGCGATCGCGGCATTGTTCAACTGTCTACAGGCGATATGCTCCGGGCAGAAGTTTCTTCTGGCTCGCCTTTAGGAGCGCAGGCAAAAGAAATTATGGATGCGGGCAAGCTCGTTCCTGACGATATTATGGTAGGAATGATCGAGAATCGCATCTCTCAGCCTGATTGTAAAAGCGGTTTTATTCTCGATGGCTTCCCCCGAACATTAGCTCAGGCAGAGGCGCTGGATGAGATGCTGGTGCGTCGCGGTACCCAACTCGACTATGTGATTGAGTTTAAAGTAGATGACGCTATCCTCGTCGGTCGGGTCGCGGGTCGGTTCACCTGCATGAACTGTGGAGAGGGTTACCACGACCAGTTTAAGCGCCCTGATCAAGAAGGTGTTTGCAACGTTTGTGGTTCAACCCAGTTTAAACGGCGGGCAGACGACACCCCAGAAACGGTAAAGACCCGTCTAGAGGCATACCATCAGCAAACAGAGCCGATTCTGCCTTACTACCAGAAAAAGAGCATTCTTCGGTCAGTAGACGCAATGCTGGACATTGAGCATGTCTCTGAGCAGATTCACACCATCCTGACGCCCAAATCGTAGGGGCTGGGCCACTTGGCTCAACACCAATAGGACTTACGCAACTTGGCGTTTTTTTGGGCGCAGTGCGCAGTGCGTAAGTCCTAACTAACCTGAAAATCGACCTGAAAAACTAACCCAGACAAACGCCTTAGTCTGGGCAGTTTTTCATAGCTGAGTCAGGATCATCCACCTCCGGGAGCATCAGCACATAGCGGTATCCCAGCTCTGGTGTGCCTTGAATCGAAAGGATCCCGCCGTGCATTTCCAGGAGCCTTTGGCTGAGTACCAGACCCAGGTGCTGGCGAGAAACATCGACCCGATTTCCAGGGGCAGGAGCAATATGGGGCGATGGTTCTCCCACTGCCGGATCAGCTAAAGCGGGAAGCCCTGAATCTGTAGCGGTTAATCCAAACCCTTGATCGGAGCCGCCGAAGGGAACAGAACCATTCAATAGACGGGAAACCTGCACCGGATTGGTGTAGACTTCAAACCCCTCGCCTAACATGGGATGGGAAGTCCAGACCGCTATATGGAGCCGACACTGTTTACGGGAGACGTGAATGCGGATGCTGGTGCCTGTACTGGATAGCTGGATGATGTGAAAGAGCAGATGGTAAACCATCTGCCGCACCTTCGTCTTGTCCAGAAGCCACACCCGCCGACCGGGTTCAATGGTCAGGCGAATCTCCTGCTCTCGCCGATGGGAGACATCCTCCAGCGCAGTAATCACCTGCTGACAGAGCATTTCCACATTCACCTGGTGCAAATCCAGATCTACCAAGCCGTCGTCCAGTGCACCCAATTCAGCAAGTTCGTTGACCAGGGACAGCATGTACTTCCCACTGTCATGAACAATGTCCAGGTATTCTCGCTGTTTGCCGGTAAGCGGTCCATAGATTTCGCGAGATAACACGCTGGTCATACCCAGGATGGAGGTGAGCGGCGTACGGAGTTCGTGGGCCATCTGGCCAATCAGATTAGCGCGCACCGTTGCCGTTGGCAGGGATTCGTCGAGGGGGGTGAGCAGCTCTGTTCCGTGGCTATGGGATGGTAGGGGCGCAGGTAACCTGGGTTGTCCCTGATGCTTGAGGAGGTAGTTGCGCTCAAACTCGCTCATACTCCATCGGGCAATGAGTTCTAAAAAGCCAATTTCGGTGCTGGTAAAGATGCGGGGATTCAGCTCCATAATTGCCAGCGTTCCCACACAATGGCCATCAGAGGTGAGCAGGGGCACCCCCAGATAGGCGCGAATGCCATAGCGCTGTGCGAGTACACTAGTCTGTAAATCGGGATGGGTGGTGGCGTCTTCGACCACCAGGAGCCGCTGACGTTCAATCACATAACGGCAGAAAGATTCCTGCCGGGGAATTTGGCGTGACGTGGCCAAATCATTCATCAACCCGATGCGCGAGAGACCAACTGCAGATTTTAGCCATTGGCGATCGCGATCGATGACGCCGAGAATGCAAATGGGGGCATTTAACAAGTGGGCAGCAATTTGGGTGGCTTCATCAAATACTGGCACGCTCTCTGGGTCTAAAAACCCTAACTTTGTCAGGGTGGCGATGCGCTGCTGCTCGGAATCGAAACTGAGTGTGTTTTCAACGTGGCTGGATAGTTCATGGTCAATGCCCGCCATCGTAACCCCTTCCCTCGTATGTGCTCAAGAAATCGTTCACCGAATCCTGTAAAACCTTGTCGTGAGATAGACTCGCGGCAAGATCAACTTTATAGAGAACAGGATTGCGGAGCGTTTTATATCTCGTGGTTAAAATAATGAGTCAAACTACTTAAGTACTGATTGCAAAAACCCAATTAACTCGTGGTTTGAGTCTACGTAGATCAGGTTTTGAATAGTCTTAGAGTTGTCTGATATACTCAGCATTCCCTAACTCAATTCAGGACAAACGTTCATTAGACACAAAGATCCCAAAACATCTCAGAACCAGGATGAACTAAGGGTTTCCAGAGAGGGGAAACGTTCTTTAAATTGGGAATAGGCGAAAAGAATCGGTGAATACACAGACGTATAATTTCGTATCTTTACCTTTCGTGATACGTAAAGCCACTGTTTGTCAACGGTCGTATGGTAAGTAGTTGCTTATTGGCGGCCCGACACTTAGGAGATTTTTGAGAATGATCCGACCGGACGGTGTGTGGGCAAATAGCCATTTGTCCCTACCACCGTTCAACCGAGGGTAAATTTCTTCCTGGAAATCTCCTTAGCGCCAGGCAGGATGGTTCATAAGCGACGCCATTACCCGCACGCCCCGTAGTTGGTTGGAGAGGGGGAGATGGCCGATGGGGGCCGTCAAATCCCAGGTGAACTGGTTTGGGTAGCGCGTCCAGGTGTTGCCGCTTTTCCAGCCAATGCGGGGCCAGAGACGCTCCCAATCTTTATTGACCGCCAGCCACAGATCCCGCTGGATTGAAAAACCGAAGCGATCGCCCGAAAACACACGCCACAGTTGATCAATGGTTTGCAGGTCGGCAGAGGGAAAACTGTCCACCTCTGAAAAGTAAAGCCACTTGCGCTGCACCGCCGCCGCCCCAGCCAGTTCGCACATCTTTTGCAGCGTCAGGCGATCCGCTTCCTGGTAGTTTTGCTCGGCCAGGAGGGTTTGCAAGGGGGAATAGTCCATGCCCCGCTCAGAAGGCATGGACACCAGGCCAAGAGGGTAGTGGGAGGCGATGAAGGTTCGGGTGTCGGGGGTATCTGCCTGTAGCAGAACCTGGTAAGCCCGACCGGCGACACTGTCGACGGGGCCGGGATGGCGATCGCGCAAAAACTGCATCAAAACATACAGTCCCGCGTCCCCCAGGGTAGCGAGGTCGGTGATGGCCTCCAACTGTTCTTTTACCTGCGATTTTATGGAGTCAGATAGCAGGCGATCGCGCAGGCGAGACACCGAATCGTTGGTAGAGGCGTCACTTGCGGCGTCGGATGTCAAAAAGCCAGGGTTAGGCTGCTGCACTTCATTCATACGGCAAAGGCTGCTTGGGCGGGGAGCGTCAACCGGCTGGGCGGAGATCATCCTTGAGGAGGTCACTCCCATCAGACGCCCTGGATGACCGGGTTGGATTGCAGATGCAAACAAAAGACCAGTTCTTACTGTAACGTTTCTTGGGGACGGGGCACATCAACTGCAGCTAAAATCTGCCGGATGAGGCCGCTGGTGGAGCTGGGAACTTCGATGCGAATTAGCTCAATCCGCCCGCCATATCCCAGAACGGTGGGTGCTTCGGGCAGGGAGTCCAGGGTGTAATCTCCCCCTTTTGCGTAAATATCCGGCTGCAGGGCCTGGAGCAGAGAAACGGCGGTGGCCTCCGCAAAAATGACAACCCCATCCACCGCCCGCAGGGCCGCCAGCACCTCCGCCCGCTGCGCTTCTGGGACGATGGGACGGGGCGGCAAATGCGGCTTTTGGGGCTTGAGCTGGCGCACGGATGTATCGCTATTGAGGCCGACGACCAGCGATCGCCCCAATGCCCTCGCTGCCTGCAAATAGCGCACATGGCCCGCATGGAGCAGGTCAAAGCAGCCGTTGGTAAACACCAGGGGCCGCCAGCGATCGGGATCAGTGGCGATCGCCCGCTGGAGCTGGTCGCAGGTATACAGGCCGGGGATCATGGGGCGTAGAAGGGGGATGGTGGGGGTTTTGAGTTCGGTGGCTTACTTAAGCCTTACAACTTTAAGTCTGTCGCGCTCGGAAGCATGGTTGAAAAGTAGCTGGCTGTGATTTTGAGTACCTGGTGATCCCCCCTGGCCCTTGGTAAGGGGGGAGCCGGAGCCAGTGTTAGGTGATTTCTTGAAATGAAATTACCAGCCCACGGTGCGTTACGCTTCGCTTTAGCGATAGCTATGCCCTTGGGCTATACGGCACCCTACGGGCGGTATGGTCTTTCCTGGAAATCTCATCAAGAGGGGAACCGGAGTCAAAGTTTCCCTTATCAAGGGGAATTTAGGGGGATCAAGCGTTACTACTCAAAGCAAGACTTTTCAGACTTCCCCTCAGCTTACCGTGAAAGGGGTGCCCGGATTTTCCAGGGGCAATTGGAAGATCACTGATATCCTGAGATTCGATGTCCCTTAAGCCAGGGCATGGCATCCCACATGTTTTCGAGAATGAGCGATCGCCCCAGCACCCCTGCGTTTCCCCTCAAGTATCCCCGCTGGCACTACGCTGCCCTGGGTTTCATAATTCTGGTGGGCTTAGGACTGCGGTTTTGGCAGTTGGCCGCAAAGCCTCTCTGGCTGGATGAGGTGATTGCCGCCCTGTTTGTTCTGGGCCGCCAGCTTCAGGACGTGCCGCTGAACACAGCTTTTCCCCTCAGTGACCTGGCCAACCTGTTTGCCTATCGGCCCCAGGTGAGCTGTGCCCAAATTGCCCAGACGGTGGCCACCCAATCCGTCCATCCCCCTTTATTCTTTTGCGGACTGTACCGCTGGATGGGCTGGCTGACGCCCCTGACCGACAACTGGGTGTGGGCCTTGCGATCGCTCCCTGCTCTGCTGGGGGTTGCCATGATCCCCGCCCTCTACTGGCTGGGGCGGCGGGCCATTTCCCCCAGAGTAGGACTGGTGAGTGCGGCCCTGGTGAGCGTGTCCCCCTTTGCCGTCTATCTGTCCCAGGAGGCCCGCCACTACACCCTGCCCATGCTGCTCACCACCCTATCGCTGATCGCCCTGGTGCAGCTTCAGCAAGACATGGCCGGAGGGCGATCGCTCTGCCGCTGGGCCTTGGGGATCTGGGTGAGCTTGAACATCCTGGGGCTGTATGTCCATTACTTCTTCCTGCTGATTTTGATTGCCCAGGTAGTAGCTCTGGGGGGCTGGCTGGTGGGGCGATCGCGCCAAACTCCCGGACTGCTGAGGCGTTACGGCCTGACCCTGACCCTGGCGGTAGTGGTCGTCGGAGTGGCCTATCTGCCGTGGCTGCCGACCCTGTTGGGACATTTCGGGCGACCTGAAACCGACTGGCTGGAACCCTACAAGCCCGACTGGCGCGATCGCGTCGCTCCGGCCTACCAGTTGGTGATGGGGTGGGTGCTGATGGCGATCGCCCTGCCAGTGGAAAATCAGCCCTGGGCGATCGCCGTTCCCGCCGCTGTGATGATGCTGATCTTTGGCGTCTGGATAGGCTGGCGGGTGGGACGAGGTCTGGCGACTCAGTGGCAGCAGACGGCAGCGGCGGATTCCCTCATGCTTATTGGCGGCGTGGTGCTGACGGTCATTCTGGAATTTCTGGGGATTGTCTATCTGCTTAATAAAGATGTAACCGCTGTGCCCCGCTACAACTTTGTCTACTACCCTGGCATGGTGATCCTCCTGGGAACGGGACTCAGTGCGGTGGGGCAAGTTTCCAGAGGCGAAGCGATGCCGTTTCCCCGAAACCTTTTCCGCTCACCGCCGGTGGTTGCCACCCTCCTGGTGGGCCTCCTCAGCAGCGTGCTCGTGGTTCAAGGCATCGTCTTCCAGAAGGGCTACTATCCCCACCGGGTGGCCCAGGACATGGCCTTTGAGCCGGAGACGCCCGTCATGGTGGCCGTGAGTTACCAGTCGCTCCAGGAGGTGGCCCTGGGGCTGAGCTTTGCCCTGGAGCTGCAAAAGATTGAGCGCCAGCGGGGGAATGCCCCAACCTCACCGCCCTCTGCCAATTTCGTTTTCATCCGCCGCGAAGGGGGCTTTAACCAGGTCTGGAGGGATCTGGCAAAAACAGACCATTCCCTGCCCTTGCCGTTGAATCTCTGGGCGATCGCCTCCCCCGGCATGAAAACTAAGGACTATCCGCCCAAGCTCAACCTGCGGCGGCCCGGTCGGCGGGGACGGGTGGCCTGCCCCATCGACCCGGATCGGTTCAACCGCATTGGCTTTCCCTATCAATTGTTTCGGTGTGATACCTCCCGGTAAGGGCAAAGCCTTTCGGCGGTACGGGCCGGAGAACCCCCAGAAGTTATTAGGAGATTTTTGAGAATGATCCTGCCGGACGACGTAGGGACAAACGGCCCTTTGCCCCCACCAACCGTTCAACCGAGGGTAAATTTTTTCCTGGAAATCTCCTTACGCAATGCTCCGCCCCTAGAGGATGTGGATCGAATTGGGCCTAATAATAGCGATCGCGCGGTCCCCTGGAAGGCGGCGGCGTAAACAGGCCAAACAGCGGGCCAAGCAGCGCACCAAACACAAATCCCCCCGCGTGTGCCCAATAGGCAATGCCGCCCCCCTCCATGCCAACGGTGGTGGGAACGCTGAGGCTGGCAATGCCATAGAACGCCTGCTGCACAAACCAGATGCCCAGGAACACGAAGGCCGGAATGCGCACGGTTGTCAGGAAGAAAAAGATGGGGAGCAGTGTGAGAATGCGGGCCTGGGGGAATTTGAGAATATAGGCTCCCATGACGCCAGCGATCGCCCCACTGGCCCCCAAAGAAGGAATCTCGGAGTTGGTGGAGAAGAACCATTGGGCCAGGGAAGCCAGCACCCCGCAAAGGAGATAGAACCCAATGAAACGGCTGTGGCCCATCTGCTCTTCCACATTGTTGCCGAAGACCCAGAGGTAGAGCATGTTACCCCCGATGTGTAATAGGCCCCCATGCATGAATTGGGCGGTTATCAGGGTAATCCAGACGAGGGGGCTGGCTTCTCCCTGGAAGCTGGCTGTGATGCGGGCAGGCACCACGGCCCAGGTGAGGAAGAACTCCTGGAGTCCTTGCTGGGACAGCCCAATCTGATACAGAAAGACAAAGATGTTGATGCCAATCAGGACGTAGGTGACGTAGGGCTTTGTCCGCGTGGGATTGTCGTCGTGTAGGGGGACCAAATTGACCTCGCTGAACCCGGTTTTGCAGTGGCGTCAGGGGCGATCGCCATACATGATGAAGCCTATCGTATTTCGGCGGTCTGCGCCTGACCCAGTGAACTGATCCGTCCAACTTTGCAAACTGTACAATAGGGTGAAATGGCAGTAATAGGGCTGCACCCCGTGGGAACCGACGCCCCCAGCGATGGGCGAGGCTGGCGTCTCGGCAGGATCTCGTCTCAGAAATCCTGCTTCGGCTGAGTCGGGGCAAGCTCGCTTAAGCGTTTTTGCAGGTTTTGCATGGCAATTCTACATGGCAACTGGCTGGTTCAGCCTCAGACATCCCCCCAGTCCTCTGATGTCAATCAGCCCGGTGACGGCACTCCCGCCCCATCCGGTTGTTTCTTCGTCTGGGGAGAGGTCTGGCGTCGGATCGATCCCCTGCCCCACGCGGAGGCCACTGTCCCTGCCCATCCCTTCGCTATGAAGTTGGAGGAACTGGGGGAATTTGGGCGATCGCTCCAGGCCAGCCACAGCCTTCATTGGCCCGATGGGTCAAAACCCTGGCGATCGCTCCCCGTTGGCCTGCCCACCTATGCCCTCCGCCATCCTGATCAGCCTGATACAGTGGCCTACCTGCCCCAGCACTCGGCAGCCGCCCTGGGGGAAGATATTCAGTTGAATTCTGGGGAAGCTTCTGAAGAGTTTGGGCAGAATGGTCAGGAAGACCAGGGTTCGACGCTAGACTGCCGCCTCTGGGAAATTCCGGGGTGGGTGCTGATGCCGGAAGAGGCGATCGCTTTCCTCCAATCCCTACCACTCAATATCTCGGATACCCAGGACTCCTTTCTGGGGGGCGACCTGCGCTTCTGGTGCCATGTCGCCCGCTGGAATTTGGACTTGCTGGCACGGGCCAAGTTCCTCCCCCTGCTGGAGCGTCAGCCCGAAGGTCAGGCCCAGACCCGCTGGCAGGCCCTCGTAGACAGCAGCGCCGACCAGGCCCGCCTGGCCCAATTCACCAACCAGATGCCCGTCCTCTGCCAGACCAGTCAGCCGGGAGTTTCCGAGCAAACCCTGACCCCGCTGGACTCGCGGCAAATTCTCACGGATTTTCTCAACCAAACCTTAGACGCCCAGGTGCGCACGGTGGCAGCGGCCAACCCCCTACCGGCGACCTCGTTGCCCCGCGATATCCCTTTGCGGGAGTGGCTCCAGGCGCTGGGCCACCCGCCGAAAGTGACCGCCGACGCCGAGTTGCTGGAGCGTTTGGAGTCCGTCCTCTCCACCTGGCTGGCTCCCCTCCAGCGGCAGCTCTCCCAGGAACTCTCTCCCTATCGCACCTGCTTCACCCTGGAGCCACCCCCAGCGGGGGAAAAGTCCTGGGCGCTGCGCTACGGCCTTCAGGCGTTGGACGATCCCGACTATGTGGTGAGCGCCGAAACCGTCTGGGCGCACCCTGTGGAGCAATTGGTGGACGGGCGGCGCACCATTCCCCAACCCCAGGAAACCCTGCTGGCGGGGTTGGGGCTGGCCTCTCGCCTCTATCCAGTGCTGGACGAAAGCCTCCAGGAGCAGCAGCCGACCCGCTGTTCCCTGCACCCGCTCCAGACCTATGAATTCATTAAGTCCACCGCCTGGCAGCTCCAGGATAACGGCTTTGGGGTGATTCTGCCCCCCAGTCTTTCCAGTCGCGATGGTTGGGCCAGTCGCCTCGGTCTGGCCATTCGTGCCCAAACGCCCCGGCAAAAGAAAAATCAATCCCTGGGGCTGCAAAGCCTGCTCAACTTCAAGTGGGAACTGACCATCGGCGGCCAGCGCATTTCCAGGGAGGAATTCGATCGCCTCGTGGCCCAGGACACGCCCCTGGTGGAGATTAACGGCGAGTGGGTGGAGCTGCGATCGCAGGACATCAAAGCCGCCCAAAACTTCTTCGCCAGCCGCAAAGACCAGCTCTCCCTCTCCCTGGAAGACGCTCTGCGCATCAGCACGGGGGACACCCAGGTAATTGAAAAGCTGCCCGTCGTGAACTTCGAGGCCACGGGGGCGCTGCAAAACCTGATCGAAACCCTGACCACGGGCAACCAAACCGTTGACAACATTCCCGTACCGGCGGGCTTTCGGGGGGAGCTGCGCCCCTACCAGCTGCGGGGGGTGTCGTGGCTGAAGTTCCTGGTGCAGTGGGGGCTGGGGGCCTGCCTCGCCGACGACATGGGTCTGGGGAAAACCATCCAGCTCATCGCCCTGCTGCTCCATCTCAAGGAAACCGAGGCGCTGGACAAGCCCACCCTGCTGGTGTGTCCCACCTCGGTGGTGGGCAACTGGGAGCGGGAGGCCCGCCGCTTTGCGCCGGATCTGCGGGTGCGGGTGCATCATGGGGAGGGGCGATCGCAGGGTAAAGCCTTCGCCAAAGAAGCCGCCCAGGCGGATCTGGTCATCACCAGCTACGGTCTGGCCCAGCGGGACGAGAAGACCCTGAAAGGCGTGGAGTGGCAGGGGGTGGTGCTGGACGAGGCCCAGAACATCAAAAACCCCGACGCCAAGCAGTCCAAAGCGGTGCGGGAACTGGAGTCGGACTTTCGCATCGCCCTCACCGGCACCCCCGTGGAGAACCGCCTGTCGGAGCTGTGGTCGATTATTGACTTTTTGAATCCGGGCTATCTGGGGCCGCGCAATTTCTTCCAGCGGCGCTTTGCCGTTCCCATTGAGCGCTACGGCGATACGGACTCGTTGCAGGCGCTGCGATTGCTCGTCCAGCCCTTCATCCTCCGCCGCCTGAAAACCGACCGCACCATCATCCAGGATCTGCCCCTCAAGCAGGAGATGACCATCTTCTGTGGCCTTTCCGAAGCCCAGGCCGAGATTTACCAGCAGATGGTGGACGAATCCCTGGCGGCCATCGAGTCCTCCGAGGGCATCCAGCGGCGGGGCATGATTCTGGCCCTGCTCACCCGGCTCAAGCAGGTGTGCAACCATCCCGTGCTGGTGGACTCCGGCAACGGCAAAGCTCCTAAAGGCCAGTTGGCCACCTCCCCGGTGTTCAAAGCCCTGTCGGGCAAGCTCCAGCGGCTGGAGGAGATGCTGGACGAACTGCTGGCGGAGGGCGATCGCGCCCTGATCTTCACCCAGTTTGCCGAGTGGGGCAAGCAGATGAAGACCTACCTGGAAACCCAGTTTGGCCGGGAAGTGCTGTTTCTCTACGGCAGCACCTCTAAAAACCAGCGGGAGGCGATGGTGGACCGCTTCCAGAACGATCCCCAGGGGCCACGGATCTTCATCCTTTCCCTGAAGGCCGGGGGCGTGGGCCTCAACCTCACCCGCGCCAACCACGTCTTCCACTTCGATCGCTGGTGGAATCCGGCGGTGGAAAACCAGGCCACCGATCGCGCCTTCCGCATTGGCCAGACCCGCAATGTGCAGGTTCACAAATTCGTCTGCTCCGGCACCCTGGAGGAGCGCATCCATGAGTTAATCGAGAGTAAGAAGGCCCTGTCGGATCAGGTGGTGGGCACCGGGGAAAACTGGCTCACCGACTTCGACAGCGACCAGTTGCGCAACCTGCTGCTGCTCGATCGCACGGCGGTAATCGGGGATGATTGAGCGGTAATTGGGGATGATGGAAACCATAACTGAATTTCGCGGGGAGCTGGCGGCCCTGGGGGCGGCCTGGATCTGGGCGATCGCCTCCGTTATCTACGTCGGAGTCGGTCGTCAGATCCCATCGATGGTGCTGAACCTGACCAAAGGACTGGTGGCGATCGCCCTGATTCTCCTCACTCTGAGGCTACGGGGCGACAGCCTGCCGGGAACCACGCCCCTCACCCTGGGCCTCCTCGTGGGCAGCGGCATCATTGGCATCGGCATTGGTGACACGGCTTTTTTCGAAGCCCTGAATAGCCTGGGGGCACGGCGGGCGCTGCTGATGGAAGCCCTGGCTCCACCGCTGACCACCCTCCTGGCCCTGGTGCTGCTCAGCGAGATGCTGGACTGGCGGGCCTACCTGGGCATCGTGCTGACGGTGGCGGGGGTGGCCTGGGTAATCGTGGAGCGCACCCCCAACGCCGCCGCCAATAAGCTGCACCTCAAGCAGGGCATTGGCTTTGGCCTGGTGGCCGCCCTCTGTCAGGCCCTGGGGTCAGTGATGTCACGGGCGGCCCTGGCGGACTCGGCCATCAGCCCCCTGTGGAGCAGCCTGATTCGCCTCGCCGCTGGGTCGGGGGTGCTGGTGCTCTGGCTGGCGGTGCAGCGACAGCATCTGGCAGGTTTTAAGCCCCTGCGATCGCCCCGCCTGTTCGCCATCATCGCCAGCACCGCCTTCGCCAGCACCTTTCTGGCCATCTGGCTCCAGCAAACCGCCCTCAAATTCACCGCCGCTGGCATTGCCCAGGCCCTCAGCGCCACCAGTCCCCTCTTTGTGCTGCCCATCGCAGCGCTGCTGGGCGATCGCGTCAGCCTGCGGGCCGTAGCCGGGGTGCTGATTGCCCTGGGGGGGATCTGGCTGCTGTTCAGTTAAGAAAAACCATTGCAGGAACCTTTAGAAAGGGATAAGCCTGATGCGGCCAGCGACATTTGATAAGTCCGCAGATTACGCAGATTACGCAGATGATTTTGTCACCGTATCTGCCATTCCCTATCTGCGTCCATCTGCGTAATCTGCGGATAATTCGCCTACTACTACCAACCTTAAAGTGCTTAAGGAGATTGTTTTGGACTATCTACGTCTGCGAAATGGGGCGATCGCCCTACTCATTACCGTTCCTGGCATCGTCAGCCTGTCCGGCTGTACCCAGGTGTTGACTCAGGATTACGAGGCGATCGCCGAAACCACCTACGTCTGGCAGGTGGAGTACGTCACCGATCCCAACAAGGTGCAAGGTTCCCGCATTGAGCGCTTCGCCTCCACCTCCCTGATTAACCGCAATGGCATCATGCCCAACGATGCCGTCACTGGCCCAGACGACCAGGGCTTGTGGTGGCCCGCCCTCCCCCCCCGCCCCACGGTGGATGAGCTGGAAGCCGCCCAGCAAAGCCGGGAGGACATCGGCACCCCCGAACTGATCAAGCAAGTAGACTACACCCTGAGCTACTACAGCGAGGAAGGCCGGGTGACCCTACCCACAGACTATTCTGTCTACCGCAAGGCAGTACGGGCGATTGAGGATGGGCGATCGCTCGAACTCACCCTCGGCGTGAACGACTCGTCGGTGGAAAAGGCCGAAATTCGCTAGCCTGAAATGCTCGTGGTAGACAAGAGAATCCAGAATTCAGAACACAGGAGCCAGGAGCACGGTCGGCATAGGCATCTGACTCCTGAATCCAAAATCTAAAATCCAAAATCCTCCGCCCTCTACCTTCAGACTTATTGTCTAAACCTTAAACCTGGCGGTATCTGCCCAACTGTGCCCTACACTGACGGGTAAGAATTGAAAGGAGACTTGCTATGGCTGCTCTGAAGGTCGGTATCAACGGGTTTGGTCGCATTGGGCGGCTCGTCTTTCGGGCTGGCATCGACAACCCCAATATCGAATTTGTCGGCATCAACGACCTGGTTCCCCCAGAGAACCTGGCTTATCTGCTGAAGTACGATTCCACCCACGGTCGCTTTAAGGGCACGGTGGAAGTCCAGGACGATGGCATCGTGGTCAACGGCAAGACCATTCCCTGCTTCGCCATCAAAAACCCGGCGGAGCTGCCCTGGAGTAAGTACGGGGTCGATTACGTCGTTGAATCCACTGGGCTGTTCACCTCCTACGACGGTGCGTCTAACCACGTTACGGCGGGGGCGAAGCGCGTCGTCCTCTCCGCTCCCACCAAGGACCCTGACAAGGTGAAGACCCTGCTGGTGGGGGTCAACCACACCAACTTCGACCCCAACACCGACACCATCGTGTCCAACGCGAGCTGCACCACCAACTGTCTGGCTCCCATCGCCAAGGTGATCAACGACAACTTTGGGCTGGCGGAGGGCTTGATGACCACGGTTCACGCCACCACCGCCACCCAGCCTACGGTGGATGGCCCCAGTAAAAAGGATCTGCGCGGCGGGCGCGGTGCTGGGCAAAACATCATCCCCGCCTCCACCGGAGCCGCCAAGGCCGTGACCCTGGTGCTGCCTGAGCTGAAGGGCAAGCTGACGGGCATGGCCTTCCGGGTGCCTACGCCCAACGTATCTGTGGTTGACCTCACCTTTAAGACCGAAAAATCCACCAGCTACGACGAAATCTGTGCGGCTATGAAGGCAGCAGCAACGGGAGAACTGGCAGGTATTCTCGCCTACACCGACGAACCCGTGGCCTCCACTGACTTCAATGGCGATCCCCACTCCAGCACCTTTGACGCTGGGGCAGGCATTGAGCTAAACCCCAACTTCTTCAAAGTCGTCTCCTGGTACGACAACGAGTGGGGCTACTCCTGCCGGGTGATTGACCTGATGCTGGCGATGGCGGCTAAGGATGGCATCGTTTCCTAAGCTGGCCCACAACCCGCTCAAGACGAAAACTCGTCCGTGGGCGATCGCCCTGGCCCTGTCTGGGGCGATTCTGCCCGGTCTCCATAAGTTCTACCTGAAACAGTGGCGGTGGGGATTGGCTTATCTGCTGCTCTTTCCCACCCACATTCCCCAGGCGGCCAGTCTGATTGAGGCCGTCTGGCTACTGCTGCTGGATCAGGAGGAATTCGATCGCAATTTCAACAGGCCAATACCTCCGGCTTCGAATCAAAATTGCCCCCAGGCTAAAGCCGATGCGCTGGGGATGCAAGCAGAATCGGCAGTCCCTGCCCCTGGAGTGAGCCTGGAGGAGGTGCGGGCGATCGCCACCGTCCTGCGGGAACTCGAACAACTCCGTCAGGATGGCCTGATCTCGGAGTACGAGTTTGAGCAGAAGCGGCGGCAGTTATTGGACAAAATGCAGTGAATTTTGTGTGAATTCTGAAGCTTTAGAGAACCATGATTCAGCGCACGCTATACGTCCTGGCTGTCGCCGATCTGGAGGTATCCGGCGCGTTTTACCGCGACGTTTTGGGGTTCGAAGTTCACGAAATCGGCGATCCGGGCTGGCGGATGTTTGTGCGTGACGGCTGTCGCATCATGGCGGGACATTGCCCTGACGCCATTCCGGCTCGTGATCTGGGCGATCATTCTTACTTCGCCTACTTTGTCGTAGATGACGCAGACGCTTACCACGTCAGGGCCGTAGCTCAGGGAGCAGAAATTATTAAACCCCTGCGGGACGAGCCATGGGGGATGCGGGAGTTTGGACTGCGGACGGTAGACGGTCACCGCATTATGATTGGTCAGGATTTAGGTTAAACGGGCCGCACCGGAGTAATTCCGTGACTCGAATCGCAGTCGGAGGCGGTATTTATCCTGATAATTCATAGAGTTCCAGCGGCAGCCCGTCCGGATCCTGAAAGAAGGTGAAGCGCTTTTCCGTAATCTCATCCACGCGGATTGGCTCTACCGCAATGCCAGCCGACTCCAGGCGAAGAACCACCTTGTCTAGATGATCGACGGCAAAGGCCAGGTGACGCAGGCCGCAGGCTTCGGGGCGGCTGACGCGGGGTGGCGGATCGGGGAAGGAGAAGAGTTCGAGGGTGTCGCGATCGCCCACCCGCAAATCCAGCTTGTAAGAATTCCGCGCCTCCCGATAGGTTTCGCAAATAATTGGGAAACCAAGTACCTGGGTATAGAAGTGCTTGGAGCGCTCGTAGTCAGAGCAGATAATGGCGACGTGGTGGATCTGGCGGATGGGCATGGGGCGATCGCCCAGACAGTCGTTAGCCACCGCTCGACCCATTGGTGCGGCTGGGGAGGATGGGACGCTCAACGGCAAGGCGGAATTGCTCAACCGACTCATCAAAGTCAATGGGCAGCACAGCGACCACGTTCTCATGGGGCCGGGGAATAATCACCCAGGTTTCCAGCGTGCCGCCGGGGGTGTTCTTAGCGGCTTCCACACCCGCTTCCATCGCCATCTTCACTTCCGATACGTCACCCCGAATATTCACCACGAACCGGGCACTTCCGGCGCGGATGTAGCCCACCAGCGTCACCCGTCCGGCTTTCACCATCGCATCGGCGGCGGCTAACACGGGAGGGAACCCTCTTGTTTCTAACGACCCAACTGCCTCTGGCATGCGACCTCTCCTGGAGTATAAAAAAAGTTCAATGCTAACCCAAACTAATTGTACGGGGTGGTCAGCTCAACGCCGCCAATCTCAACGGTCTTGATGGGTATCACACCATTTCTTCAAGTTAGTTTAGAGTTTGCAACCTAAACCCGAAATGGCTCAGACTTTGACGTGTAGTTGATGGGCAACACTGCTTCCAGGTTTTCTGGTGGGTTGGGGACGATGTAGTAGGTCGTCACCGTTCCTTCCCCTGGCAGGCTGTTCCCCGCGAGGATCCCGGCCTCCACTGCCCGCTTTACCTCGGCCACCGGCCCGCGCACCGCCACAAACTGACGGCCACTCTCTGAGCGATCCTGGACCACAATGGTCACCCGTCCGGCTTTGACCATGGCATCGGCGGCGGCCAGCACAGTAGGAAATCCCTGCGTCTCAATGACGCCAACGGCGATTGGCATAGCGTTCTCCTGGTTAGGAAGATGAAGTTGGATTTAGATTCGATACAAGGTGTGGAAATTAACTATACCTTGAGGAGGGTCGGCTCATTGACCGCAGCAATGACCCGTTCGCAGCGGGATTGGGGATAGGCCCACTGGTAGTGACACTCTTTGGGATCGCCCCAGCAAAGCCCCAGGTAAAGCTCTGCTTGCCCGGCATCAATTTCAGCCCATTCGGCCTGTTGGGCCAGGCGGTTGACCAGTTCGGGGGAAATTTGGTGGGGGGGGCTACCCGATCGCCAGAACGGCATTTGTTGGGTTTCCTCTCGCCAGAAGGAGAGCACCTCTTCCTTCGCTGAGATTAAGATGTCTTTGTCGCCCACCACTGGAACAAGCTGGTTGTGAATTTCGGGGAAACGCAGGGTGCGATCGTTGAACCGACAGGTGCGCCAGACAATCCCAGAAACGCCATGCTCGACTTGATACTGGTGAATCTGGCTGCGGAAGTCCCGATAGGCAAACACCTTGCTCAACTTCTCAGAGCCGAGGGCTTTGGCAACCACAGGATTGCTGAGCCGATGACTGGATGACAGCAGAATGCGCTCCCCTTTCCAGGTGGCTCGGAGTTCCTGATCCAAAATCTGTATCAGTTGCTCGGTGGTGTAGCTCATTCCAGTTTGGGAGGCCTTCGTTGCTTTACTCTAAATCTAAGGCAACTTAGTCGAGATAGCCCAACATCTCATCAATCTCTTCAGTATTGTTATCGGCAACGGGGCGATTACCGGGGAGGGGAGATGGCTCGGGCCGATGGATGTCAAACTTGGGGCGGCGCTGGATGCTGCTCTCGGCGGTTGAGGGAGCTTCGGTGGTGGGCATGGGGATAAGATCGCGGGGATCAGAGGACATGATTTGCCTCCTGCATAGCTGAACGCCTCTATTGTACTGGGTCGATGGTAACGATTTAGACCTCTTTTGGGTTCGAATGCGAAAATCTCCCATGATACTTGCTGAAGCGATCCATCAGGGCAGATTATAGGTTAGAGAAATCTTATGAAAATTTCTATTCATCAACCACCGTGAGGGCAGATGGCCATTTGCCCCTACCGGTCGCCTGGATCTGCTTGTGGTGGACTTGGACAACCTGTGATGGGTGATTTCAAATGCTAATGGCTTTCACTGATTTGGATGGGTTGAATAATCTGAACGATTGGCTCGCGAATCCCTGGCTGGTAGGCGTTCTGTTGAATACGGTGCTGCTGGCGATCGCCACTCTCATCCCCAAAAAGCTCCTCACCCCCGCCGGCACCGCCCACGCCTGGGCCTTGGGAGTTTTGATCTGGGGCACTTTGGGCTGGCAGGGCTACACGGTAATCATGTTCTACTTCCTGGTGGGGTCAACCGTCACCAAAATCGGCATGGCGGAGAAGGAAGCCGCTGGCATTGCCGAGAAGCGATCGGGGGCGCGGGGGCCGGAGAACGTCTGGGGGTCCGCCCTGACCGGGGCGCTCTGTGCCCTGGGGGTGCTGGTGCTGTCCCTGATGGACGGAGGGGCGATCGCCCACCTCTGGATTCCCGTTCTCCTGCTGGGATATGTGGCCAGCCTCAGCACCAAGCTCGCGGACACCACCGCCAGCGAGGTGGGTAAAGCCTATGGTCGGCGCACGTTCCTCATTACCACTCTGGAAGCGGTGCCGCGCGGTACGGAGGGGGCGGTGAGCCTGGAGGGGACGGTGGCTGGAATTGTGGGATCGGTGGCGATCGCCCTGGTGGGCTGGGGCGTGGGCCTGATCAGTTTGTGGGGAGTGGGGATTTGTGCGATCGCCGCCTTTATCGCCACCAACATCGAGAGCCTGATTGGCGCTACCCTCCAGGAACAGATAGAGTGGCTGACCAATGAGCTGGTGAACGTGATTAACACGCTGATTGGGGCGGCGATCGCCATGGTGCTGTTCGGGCTGCTCAGGTTCGCGAATATCGCCGGATAAAGCTCTCTAGCGTCTCTAGCTTCAGGTCAAAGGTGGTTTCCAGCCGCTCGACCTCAGCCTGGGTGCAGAAGAACTCGTTGGCCAGCAGGGTACGGAGGGTGCCCAGCCCTTCCTGGGCTTCGGGATTGACCACGCCGAAAAAGGCGCGAATGCCGTCCACCAGCAGCAGGGGCGGATTGATAATAATCGGCTCCCGCTGATACACCTTGCCAAAAATGCGGGGCAGCTCTTCCCGCGTCAGCACTTCTGGTCCACCCACGGCAAAGATCTGGTTTTTGGCGGACTCACGGTTGGTGGACTCGACGATAATGTGGGCTAGATCGTCCGTGCTGATCGGAGACGTGCGCGATTTGGTATCGCCAATGAGCAGATAGAAGCCCGTCTGCTGGAAGCGCTCTGCCAGATTCAGCAGATCGCTCATCAGCACCGAGGGCCGCAGGATGGTGTAGGTCAGGCCGCTGCGCTCCAGGTGCTTTTCCACTTCCCGCTTGGCCTTGAACGTCGGGGAATCTTCATAGCCCCGGTCGGCTCCCAGCACCGACAGAAAAATGAACTGCTGGACGCCCGCTGCTTTCCCCAGGTCGATCAGGTCTCGATTGGCCCGGTAGTCGAGGGTCTGCGGGTCGCCGCCGTTGGCATCCGTTGACCCGTGGGTGCTGACGATTACTCGCACCCCCTGGACAGCCTTTTCCAGATCCCGCTCATCCAGGAGATCGCCCACAAAAATTTCGGCCCCCATCGCTTCCAGCTCCCCGTAGCGGGAGGTGAGCCGCACAAATGCCCGCACGGGCTGATTCTGCTGCCGTAGCCGTTGCACCACGCGCCGTCCCAGCCGGCCTGTCGCGCCCGTCACTAAAAACATTGGTTTGCCTCCATTGCATTGCTGCTGCTAACACTGCCCATTTTGCCTGATCGCCGCTCGGATGAGTTTTGAATGTTTAGTTTTGAGTTTTGAGTGCGCCGCTCAATTCAAAACTCAGAACTCAGAACTCATTTAACGGCAACGCCGATGATCTGGGGGCTGACGATTGGCAGAATTGGGGCTCGAAATTGCTCGTAGCTTACCTGCTGAAATCCGGCTTGCTCGATGGCTTTCCAGGTTTCTCGATCGGGGCGGCAGCCGTCGCCGATGGCCTGCCAGAAGGGGCGAATCCACTGCTGCACGCGCCGCAGGGTGGTGTCGGCGGGGGCGGCAACATGTTCGACGAAATAGAACTTGCCGCCCGGTTTCAACACGCGCCGCACCTCCTGGAGGGTGCCTTCCAGGTCCGCCACGGAGCAGAGCACCAGGGTGCTGACCACCGCGTCCATGCTGTTGTCCTCAGCTTCCAGGCGCTCCGCCGTGCCCGTTTGCAGGTGGACGGTGAGGCCCAGGCGTTTGGCCTCCTGGTGCAGGTAGGTGTGCATGTAGGGGTTGGGTTCCACCCCCGTCCAGTGGATGTCTTTGGGGTAATAGCTGAGGTTAGGGCCTGCGCCGGGACCAATTTCCAACACATTGCCCTGAATGTCGGCAAAGAGGGACTGCTTGCGATCGCCCATACTCGCCTCATACTGGGCAGCGGCGTGGGCCATCAGCCAGGCAAACAGGCGGGCATACCAGCCATTTTTAGGCGCTGGGGAGGCAGGGGTCGATGGGTGGGTCATGGGGATGGCTCCAGTTCAAGAATGACGGGGGCGTGGTCGCTGGGCTTTTCCCGCTTACGGGGGGTGACGTCAATGGTGCAGGCGATCGCCCGTTCGTATAGCGGCGGCGACACGTAATGGTGGTCGATGCGCCAGCCCAGGTTGCGGCGGAAGGAGGCGGCCCGGTAGTCCCACCAGCTAAAGTGGCCACCCTCGGCGGTGAACTTGCGAAAGGCATCCGCCAGCCCGATTTCCAGCACGGCGCTGAGGGCGGCCCGCTCTTCCGGAGAGGCCATGATGTGGGTAGCCTTGCCCGCCGGGTCGTGGATGTCCTTATCCTCCAGGGCAATGTTGAAGTCGCCGCAGACTACCAGGTTGGGGGATTCCACCAACAGGGTTTTTAGATAATCCCGTAGGACGCCCAGCCAGGTCAGCTTGTAGGCATACTTATCGCTGCCGACGGAGGAACCGTTGGGCACATAGAGGTTGACAACGCGCACCCCATCCAGGACCCCGGTGATCACCCGCTTCTGGTCGTCCAGTTCGGGGGCGATCGCCTCCCCCACCACCGACGCAAATCCGGTACTGACCGATTCCAGGGGCGTCCGACTCAGGAGCGCCACGCCGTTATAGGACTTCTGGCCGAACACATAGAGGTGATAGCCCAGGTCGGTGAAGGGCGATCGCGGAAAATCCCCATCCTGCACCTTGGTTTCCTGGAGGCACAGCACGTCTACGGGATTGTCCCGCAACCAGTCCGTGACATGCTCCAGCCGGGTGCGAATGGAATTCACGTTCCAGGTGGCGATTTTCATAGCAAATGACTGAGCTCAACCGACGTTAGCCTGACCGATTCTAACCCGATCGGCGGGATAGCCGGGTTAAGCCGAACTTTTGGATAAAGAGGCGATCGCACCAGCCTGTGGGCAAAATCCACTTGAGCAGGGGCAGGAAGCGGCTGCTCTTCCCCAGGCGCAGCACCGGGGGCGGCGAAGGTCGCTGGGCGGCGCGTACCAGCTGCTGGGCAAACACCTCCACGGGAGTGGAATTAATTTGGGACAGGTTGGCCCGTGCCAGCACGGCATCCGCCAGGGTCTGATACCAGGAGTCAGTCCGCAGAACCTGGGCCGCCTTAGCCTGGGCCTTGTCGCCAAAGCTGGAGCGAATGGCTCCCGGCTGCACCGTCATCACCCGAATGCCAAAGGGAGCCAGCTCCATGCGCAGGGCATCCGACAGGGCGTGGAGGGCCGCCTTCGACGCGCAGTAAACTCCGGCAAACGGGGTGGTTACGACACCGGAGACGCTGCCAATGTTGATAATCAGCCCCCTGCCTGCCTCGCGCATGGCTGGGGCAACGGCCTGGACAAGTTCCAGGGGGGCGAAGACGTTGGTGTGAAACTGCGATCGCAGCTCGGCAGGAGCCACATCCAGGGTCGGGGCCATCAGCCCATATCCAGCATTGTTCACCAGCACATCAATGCGCCCTTTCTCCGCCAGCACCCGCTCCACCACCTGACGAATTTCGTAGGTATTAGTCACATCCAGAACGTCAGTGTCCATGCCCTGGACCGCCAGGGGTTGGAGGGCGTCCAGACAGCGGGCGGTCGCTACCACCTGAAATCCGGCATCGTGGAAGCAGCGGGCGAGGGCATTGCCAATCCCAGAGGAGCAGCCGGTAATTAATACTACGGGGGAGGCTCCCGCAACAGGAGAGCGGGGGGACTGGGTCTGTCCGGATCGATGGGCAGGACGAGATGGGGCAGTTCTCTTCGTTTTCATGGTTAAATCGTGGGGGATTTGACTCTCGGCGATCGCCCTTTTCTTTCCTCAGACACAGGACTTCTCTAGCTAAACTTTGGCACGATGCCTCTATGACACGCACAACCGATACGGCAACCCTTCAACAAATTCGGCGGCTCAGTCGTCTGATGGATACGGCGATTCGCATTCCCGGCACCCGTTTTCGCATCGGGCTAGACCCGATTATTGGCCTGATTCCAGGGGCGGGGGATCTGGTCACCACTGGCTTTTCGGCCTACATCCTCATTCTGGCGATGCGGTTTGGTCTGCCCAGCGCGACGGTACGACGTATGGTGTTTAATGTCGCCCTGGAATCTATTTTGGGATCGGTGCCGCTCATCGGTGACATCTTCGATGCCTTTTTCAAAGCTAACATGCGAAACCTGGCGCTGCTGGAGCGACATCTTCAGGAATCCCAGGGATCCCGAACCGCGAATGGTGACCGGAGCGAAGTAAACGTATGATCAAACCGTGGATGGTGATTGGGGGCGTCACGCTGCTGATTGCCCTGGGGGCAAACCTGATTCGCCCAAAGGATGTGAAGTGGTTTCGGCAGCTCCAGCGACCGTCCTGGCTGACGTTTGAGCGCCTCATTCCGGTTATCTGGACGGTGGTATTCGTCACAGGTGCGTGGTCGGCCTATATTGTTTGGACGAATCAAACCGCCAACGGGAACCAGCCCTGGGGGCTGATGGCCTTTTACATCATTTTGGAACTAGTCACGGTTGCCTATACGCCTGTGATGTTTTGGACCCGGAGCCTCAAGGTGGGCACGATCATCGGCGGATCGGGGTTCGTGCTGGCCCTGATCCTGGCCATTCTAGTTTTTCCTATCTCTCCGTGGGCGTCGGTGCTGCTGTTGCCCTACCTGCTCTGGAGTCCGGTGGGCACCTACGTCACCTGGCGCATGCGGCAGCTCAATCCGGAGTCGGCTTAGGCGATCGCGACCCCAACGCGGCGATCGCCACCCCCAGTAACACAATGCCTGCCCCCACCAGTGCCCCCAGGCCAGGGATTTCACCAAAAATTAAAAAGCCCAGCAGGCTGGCCCCAATAGGCTCCATCAGAATCGTGAGCGTCACCAGGGTAGGGGAGATCCAGAACACTGCCCAGTTCAGGCTGGAGTGGCCAATCAGCTGAGGAAAAATCGCCATCAGCACAATGCTGATGTAAACGAGTGGGGGCTGCCCACCGTAGCTGCTGCCCAACAGGGGGGGGAGCGGCAGTAAAATGAGTGCGGCCAGGCTATAGGCGATCGCCAGATGGAGCTGAATCGTCATGCCCCGCCGCTGGGCTTCCCGTCCCACCAGAAAATATAGGCTCACCGCCCACGACCCCACCAGAGCCAGCCCGTTGCCCAAAAGCGGCTGACTGGCGGCGGTGCCTCCTCCGTCTCCAAAGCCAATCAGGGCACCCCCCACCAGGGTCACGCCGATGCCCATCAGGGTGAGCCGCGACAGGGTTTCCCGAAACCACAGCCAGGAGAGCAAGGCCACCCAGATCGGATTAGTCGTTACCAGGGTGGTGGAGGCGGCGATGGAGGTGAATGAAAGGGACGAAATCCAGCTAGCAAAGTGGGCCGCTAATAGAATGCCTGCCCCCATGGAGTAGGCGATCGCCCCCCGCTGCAATTGCCTCTGTTGAATGCCCCGCCAGGCCGGTAGGAGGGCGATCGCCGCGACAAATAACCGCGAGGCGGCCAGGAGCAGGCTAAACCCAACGCCGGGAGCTTCTACCGCCCCCAGCGCCAGCCGCACAAAAATAGCGGAGGTAGAAATGCTGAGAATACCTACCGCCAGAATCAAGCCGATTTTCCAGCGGGGCGGTGGCTGGTTGCCTAATTTAACAGATGCCATACCGATGCCATAACCGTCACGTCCCGCCCCTGCCCAGCATCCAGTGGAAACGAATCTCCACGGATTGCTTGCGTCCCCCCAACTAAGATACTGTCAATCTATCGACAAACGGAACGATTTTTTTTTGGTGTAATGGAAGATGGTGCGCGCTTTAGATCCACAGACCTCCCTTCAGCGCCACCAGGCTAGAGATGAGTTGCTAAGCAAATGGTGCCTATGACTGGTGTAACGCTGGAGAAACCGGACCTTAACCTCAATCTGATCAATCAGCAGTGGGGCGATGCCAATGCAGAAGAACTGGTGAAATGGGCCGTTGATGCCTTTGGGGATGGGTTGGTCATGACCACTAGTTTTGGCATCCAGTCTGCCGTTATGCTCCACCTCGTTACGCAGGTTAAGCCCAACATTCCTGTCGTCTGGGTTGATACGGGCTATCTCCATGCCAAGACCTATTTATTTGCAGAAGACCTGATTCAACGGCTGAATCTCAATATCAAGGTGTATCAGTCCCACCTCAGCCCAGCCCGCATGGAAGCGCTCTACGGGCGGCTGTGGGCACAGCCCGATCTGGACTCCCTCAACCGCTACGACCAGATTCGCAAAGTAGAGCCGATGCAGCGGGCCATGCGCGATTTACAGGCAACCGCCTGGTTGACGGGGCTGCGGGCTGACCAAACCAGCCACCGTAAGACCCTCGACCGGGTTGTGACGCAAACGGGGCTATACAAAGTTCTGCCTATTCTCTACTGGTCGTCGCGAGATATTTACCAGTACCTCCAGAAGTACGACCTGCCGTACCACCCCCTCTTTGACGAGGGCTATGTCACCGTGGGCGACTGGCACTCCAGCCGCCCCCTCACAGCTGCCGACAGTAGCGATCGCGACACCCGCTTCCACGGTCTCAAGCAGGAGTGCGGCATCCACCTCCCCCAAACCCCCGAAGAGGCCCAGAGCCTTGATTCCAGCTCTCTCTAGTGGGTCATTTGGCATGGAGGTTGCTAATCGGCAGATTCTTAACCGGCAGGTTCCTAACCGGCAGCAGCGTCCATACCCCACAGCAACTCCATCAATTCGTCATGGAGCTGATCCTGCTGAGGCGGTTCGGCGGCAGCGATGGGCGGCATATCAGTGGCGGTCTGGACGTCGCTGTCCTCTTCAATGTACATACAGACGCCCCCCTCACAGCTGAGGCCAAGCTGATGCCAGTAGAGCGTAGGCAGCGCCCAGCCTCGCTGACCAAACAGCTCGTGGCGAATGATGTCGGTTTCCAGGTAGGCTTTGGGCGACTCGTAGCAGCGGGGCGATCGCTGGTAGGGAACGGTGAAGCAGCCAAAGTTCTGGCGATATTCATCGGAGTCCAGGATGGCGTTGATGAAATGGGTAACCCCGCGCTTCATTAAAATGTTGACGTAGGCCTGCATTTCGGCGGTATCCTGAACGGTACGACCCAGGAAATGCTTGAAGCAGTTTTCAATAAATTTGGGATTAGAAGATGAGTAGTAAAAGCTGTCGAGGTAGACGGATGAGTGCCCCAGCTCTTTAAGAAATCGCCGCACACCAATCTTGTTGCACAGAAAATCCTTCTCAGCTTTAGCTAATTGCTTCCGCTCATAGGCGTAGGGCTGCCGCTCCAGGGCCTGATAGTAAATCTGGCGCAGGGCTGTCTCGCGCTCTTCTGGGCTAGATTGGCGGCTCACGGTGATGGGTGTAGTCCGTTCCATGTAGGTTGCTCCTCAGCAAGAAGTTCATAATTTCGGTATTTCTGAAGAACACGGGCAGAGCAGGGGCACTCATTAGCAAATGCAGGCAAGGAAAGGCGATCGCGGCAAAGCACATGCCCCACTAGTTATGGGCGGTGTGGGACTGAAGCTTGAGAATGACCTCGTCCAGATAGGGGCGAATCATGGCCGAACTGGCGGCAGGGAGCTGATCCTCCATCGCCTCTAGCATGTGACGGTAGGCGGTTGCACAATGCTCATTGCGTCGATAAGCCACCAAAATGGTGTCCAGCCAGTCCATCATTTCGTCCATAAAGAAGGTTTCATCATCCTTCAGTATCGCCAGCGCGACATAGCGTAGGACACAGGTCATATCAAACTGGCAGCGCTTCCCATGCTTTTGAATCAGCTCAGGATAGTCTTGCCCCATGCGTTGGAGAACCATCAGGACCAGATTGTTGCTATGCTGGCTCAGGTGTTGGTAGGTTTCTAGACGGGTTTCGTAGGTTTTGTGGTACCGCTCAAGGGTTTCAAGCCCCTGGTTGTCGAGGTACTTTCCGTCTGCTTGAAGAACTCGTTTTTCTAAGGTGTGGTTGATTGTCTGCATAGCCATATTCCGAGGGTTGGATAGTAAAAACGCGATCGCGCCAATCCTGCCACTGCTCACCCTGATGCCATCAAAAAAACCGTGGGATGGCCCGCGATCGCTCAGCCAGCTCAGAGCGCGAAATGCGAAATATCAAATTCAAAATGCCCGTTCGATGCATCGCCAGCGGAGGCTTCCATGGCCGTATTCGTGCTTGTTGGAAGTATCATAACGAACACCCCTAGATTCAAAATTGCCCGACCTGGAGCGCGAGACGAACGGGAAGTCGTATTTCTTAACACCGTATTTCAGAACACCGTATTCCAGAACACCTGTTTGCTGAAACCCTGAGTCCCTGAACCTTTGAACGGATTCAGCTTAAGGCGGGAAGCTTTCCCAAGATATAGAATTCAGGAGCCAGAATTCAGCTCCCTCCTGAATTCTGACTCCTGGCTCCTGGCTCCCTATCCAACTAGAATTCCCCGCCTCAGATAGAGATTCCCCCTGAACCATTCACGTCAAAATCTGCCTCCCTTAAAATCCATGACCTTTGTGCTCACCAATGACGACGGCATTGATGCCCCCGGTTTGCAGGCTCTGGCGGCGGCTCTCCGCTGCCAGCAGCTTGACGACTGGGTGATGGTCGCCCCCGATAGCCAGCTTTCTGGCTGTAGTCACCAACTAACGCGGGGATATCCCATCACAATGGAGCGACGATCGCCCGCTGCGATCGCCATTCGGGGCACCCCCGCCGACTGTACGCGGGTAGCCATTCATCACCTGGTTCCCCAGGCTCGCTGGGTGCTCTCTGGCATCAATGCGGGGGGTAATCTGGGGGCAGATATCTATGTGTCGGGTACGGTGGCGGCGGTGCGGGAGGCGCGGCTGCATCGGGTGCCCGGTATCGCCATTTCCCACTACATCCACAAGGGGCAGGCCATTGACTGGGCGATCGCCACGCGCCTCACCGCCAAAGTGCTTGCCTTCCTGCTACCCCAACCCCTGCCGGAGGGCAGCTTCTGGAACGTTAACCTGCCCCACCTGACGTCCGCTGCTCCCGACCCCAACATCGTGCTCTGTCCGGTGTGTACCCAGCCCCTGCCCACCGATTATGAAATTGACGGGGATGCCCTGCGCTTCGTTGGCAGCTACGACCAGCGCCCCCGCGATCCGGGGTCAGATGTGGAGGTTTGCTTCGCCGGTCATATCGCCATCAGCCGGGTCACTCTGTGGTAAATTCAGAGCACCCCACGCACCCGTGACTCCATCAGTAGACCGTTCACGAAAGGTTGGCCAGAGTGTTAGTCTAGGTCAGTGATCTGGCTCCCAGAGCCAGCGCGGGACGGTGTCTTCGTTCGCCGTCACCGATTCGTAACTGTCTGACTGGGTGGAACCTGTGGTGGAACCGTCGAAGCGATCGCTCCTGCCCCTGATCGGCTGGAGAGAAATTGTTGCGTTGCCTGAATTAGGCATTTCCGAGATTCGCGCCAAAGTCGATACGGGGGCACGAACGTCGTCCCTCTATGCCTTTGATATTGAAATTGAGAAGGCGGGCGATCGCCCCCAGGTGCGGTTTAAGGTCCACCCCCACCAGGACAATACTGAGCATACGGTGACAACAGAAGCGCCCCTACTGGAGGAGCGTCACGTCCGTAGTTCCAATGGCCAGGAAGAACTGCGCCCCGTTATTCAAACCCTGATACGGCTGAATGGTCAGGAATGGCCGATTGAGCTAACGCTAACCCACCGCAAGTCAATGGAGTTTCGTATGCTGCTGGGGCGGCAGGCCATTCGGGGACACTTTTGGGTTGACAGTGGACGGTCATTTCTGCAAAGCACGGACGCAGCGCACCATACGCGGAAAACCCGCAAACAGCAAAGGAAACAGGGTTAATGAAAATTGCCATTCTGTCTCGCAAATCGTCGCTGTACTCCACCAGCCGCCTCAGAGACGCGGGTGAAAAAAGAGGTCACACCATGCAGGTGATTGACTATCTGCGCTGCTACATGAACATCACCTCCCATCGCCCCCAGGTCATTTATCAGGGCAAGCCCATCGACGACATTGAAGCGATCATTCCTCGCATTGGTGCCTCCAAAACTTTCTACGGCACAGCGGTCGTGCGCCAGTTTGAGATGATGGGGGTATTTGCGACCAACGAGTCCCAGGCAATTTCCCGCTCGCGAGACAAGCTGCGCTGCCTCCAACTCCTGGCCCGCAAGGGCATTGGCCTGCCGGTGACGGGCTTTGCCCATTCCACCAAAGACATTGAGGGTTTGATCGACATCGTCGGCGGCGCACCCCTGGTAATTAAGCTGCTAGAAGGCACCCAGGGCATTGGCGTGGTGCTGGCCGAAACCCAGCAGGCGGCCAAGTCCGTAATTGAGGCCTTCCGGGGGCTGGATGCCAATATCCTCGTCCAGGAATTCATCAAAGAGGCAGGAGGTATGGATATCCGCTGCTTTGTCATTGGCGACAAAGTCATTGCTTCCATGAAGCGGCAGGGGGCACCGGGGGAGTTTCGCTCTAACATTCATCGGGGCGGCAGCGCCGAGAAGATTCGCCTGACGCCGGAGGAACGCAGCACCGCTGTGCGGGCCGCCAAGGCAACGGGGCTGCGGGTGGCAGGGGTAGACATTCTGCGCTCTAACCACGGTCCGGTGGTCATGGAGGTAAATTCGTCCCCCGGCCTGGAAGGGATTGAGAAGGCGACGGGGGTTGATGTGGCCGACAAGATTATCGAATTTGTGGAAAAAAGCTCGGTGCCCAGTAAGCCCCAAGAGCGGGGCCAGGGCTAGGTGTGCCACTGACGGGCAGCGCAGAGGGCACAGACCGACCAGCGTTCAAGCTCCCCTGTAGGAGTGGGGCACTGGCACGATGGGCAAAGGGGAAAGCGGCGCGATCGCCCCTGAACGGCAGCCGCCCAGCGCTGAAAGACAGCGTTTGCATCGGCGGCATCAAGGGGAAGGGAATCTCCCCCAGGGCTGCGGATTGGACGGCTAGTCGAACGGCTGGGGTGCTCTCGCCAGAGCTGATCGATGTAAGCCTGGGACGGGGAGGGAGAATCGGGGCGATCGCCCTGCCACTGGGCCGTCGAGAAGCGAATATCCGTGAGAGACTGGCCTGACAGGCGATCGTTAAGCTTCTTGAGAATCTGACAGCGCTGAAAGGCCAGGTTTTGTGCCCACACGGGGCTGGAGGTGGCCACCTTAAGCACCTGCCGCTGGATAGCCAGAGGACGGGCATGGGCCGCCACCGCCGGGCCAACCACCTCAGACCAGCAGTCGAGAATGCGCTGAAATTCCTGGCGAGGCTGCCAGGGTTTGCGCTGGTCTAGTTTGTGAATGACTTGATGGAGAGTCGAGAATGCCACACGCTTTGCCCAATCACGCATCTATTCGGCTGCACCGATTTTTTGTACCAAGTTTGTACCAACTTTGTACCAGCTTCGTAGCACTCGGTCGGCGTCCATTCTACAGGTTCTGTCAGGCTTTAAAGTAGAACTGTATTGAAAAAGGTTAGAGAACCGGGGCGCTCCCCCGGTTCTCTAACATGAATTTAATTGTGCTGACCTACTTAGTGAATGTGCTTAAATTGAATCAATTAAACCAAAATCTTTCTGGGAAATGGAATTCCTCACAGAGAAACTCCACTTCCCGACTCCGAGGAGGTTTAAGGCGTTTTCTGGAAAAGACTTTACCGCTTGTCGGGGCGGTTCGGTATTCGTCCGCAGATTTCGCAGATGAATAGCGCTCCTGCCAATTCCCTGTCTGCGTCATCTGCGGATCGATTAAACTTTGTTGACAGGAAGGGGCTAAACCATTTCCCGAAAGCACCTGAGTCGAAGCAGTTCTAAGTAAACTTAATCAAGTTTAAACGGCAACAAATGGGGAGTCAGGTCAGTCGGTAATAGGGCACATCAGTCCATGCTCGGCTAACGGCTGGCTTTCCCTGTAGGAGTTTGTGTATGAGTCCACTGAGTCCGCAATTAGAAGCCGAATCTGCCACCGCTGCCAGCAACCCCGCCTTTCACCCGGTGCTGGCGGCGGCACTAGATTGTCTGGATGTTGAGCTTGACGACGAACTGGCCCGCTACCGCCGCTATCAGATGAGCCAGGGCCGCCCCCAGCGGCGCAGTCGTCCGCCAGGGGCGGCAGTTCCGTCTGTACGACCGTCTCGACCGTCTCGGTTGACCGCCGCCAGTGGGCCAAAAGTATTAACCGCCGCCGGTGCGATCGCCCCACCTCCAACCCAGGCAGCTCCAGTTGCCGCCAGTGACGCGATCGCCCCCGACCATGCCACCCTCACCCTTACCCACGCCAGCACTGACGCCCTCACTCCAGACCGTCCCCTCCCTGAGGATTATTTAGAATCATCCGAAGAACTGCTGCGCAGTCTGGAAGAACCCCTCCCCGCCGAGCCTGAACCCGTAGCTTCGGCGGCTCCTTCCTCTCCCTCCCTCTTATCCAGTTTGTTGACCCCCCTGGGGATTGGCTCTGTGCTGCTGCTAATTTTGTCGAGCGCCACCCTGGGCTACCTGCTCATTGACCCTGGCAGCATTGGTTTGAGGAGTTTCTGGCAGCGGGGCGAATCGACCACCGCTAGCAATGGCCTGGGTTTGAGTGCAGATGATGCCGGAGCCACCAGCATTGCCCCTGATCTGTCTGCTGGCGAATTTGACACCCTCGATCTGGGGAAAATCTCCACCCTACCGCCCAATCGCCCTGGCGTATTCCCCACTTCTCCCGACGCCGACCCTACGGCTGAGGCTATTGCCCCGGCTGACCCCCCAGCGGGCACTTCGCCTGAGGAACCGACATCCAACCGTCCTGGCCAGCTCTCCCCCAGCCCTGAGCAGCCCAGCAGTGAGCGCGTCACTGCCGCTAATTCTGCGCCTCCTGCTCCGGCCTCCACGCCTCAGGCAGCTCCCAGTGCTCCCCGCCGACCCGCTCCAGCAACTCCAGCACCAGCACCAGTGGCTGCCGCCCCAGCGGCTCCCCGCCAGTCTGCTCCGGCAGCCAGTGCGCCTTCGCCCACCCCGCCTGCCCCAACAGCCCCGGCTCCAGCCCAGCCCGATCCCCCACCGGCTCCTGCTGTAGCCAGTGCGCCATCACCCACGACGCCTGCCGCGACGCCCGCCGCTTCGGATGAACCCTACTACTACGTAGTTACCCCCTACACGGGCGATCGCAGCTTAGAAAGTGCCCAGCAAGCCGTCCAGGGAGCCTATGTGCGCAACTTCCCCAGCGGTGCCCAGGTGCAGATGGGGGCTTTCAGCAGCTCATCGGGGGCTGAATCCCTGGCCGAGGAACTGGAAAGCCAGGGCATTCCAGCCCAGGTCTATCAGCGCTAGGTGGTTCTGGGTTGCAACCTAAACCAGCTCTACGGTGTAGGTTTGATCGAAGGCAGTGACGCGATCGCCCGACACCAGCTTCCGGCCCCGGCGGGTTTCCACTGCGCCGTTGACCTGAATTTCGCCCGCCTGAATCAGTAGCTTGGCCTGTCCGCCAGTCTGCGCCACGCCCTGGTATTTGAGGAACTGGTCGAGCTGGATGGTGCGATCGCCCGCTGGGGTTGGAGGAGTGGGAGTAGCCATAGTCATTTAGGTGAGTGAGCCAGTAAACACGACTCAATGGTGGCAACGACGGATGCTGCCAGCGACGAGTAGTCGTAGCCGCCTTCCAGACCAAACAGGATGGCGGGGGTCACCTGCAGGCAATACCGGGTAAAGGTGCCGTAGTCCTGGGGCTGAAGCGCCAGACCGGATAGGGGATCATCGGCATTGGCATCGTACCCCGCGCTGACGATCAGTAGATCGGGCTGAAAATCCCGCAGAAAGGGAATCACCTTTTCGATAAAGAGGGGCTGATAGTCGGCGAAGGCGCTGCCGTGGCGCATGGGGAAGTTGAGCACGTTGTCGTAGGCTCCCCGTTCGCTGGCGGCCCCGGTGCCGGGGTAGTGGGGGTATTCGTGGAGCGAACAGTAGGCAATCTGCGGGTGCTGCTCCACAATTGCCTGGGTGCCGTTACCGTGGTGCACATCCCAGTCGAGGATGGCTACATGGCTGATGTGGGGCTGGGTGAGGGCATACTGGGCGGCGATCGCCGCGTTGGAAAACAGGCAAAACCCCATGCCCCGTGCCGCCATAGCATGGTGACCGGGAGGACGGGCCAGCACAAATGCAGGACGCTGGGTGGCGAGCACCTGATCCACGCCATCCAGCCAGGCATTGACCGCCAGTCGCGCCACGTCGTAGCTACGGGGGGAGACGACCGTATCGGCATCCATGTGGCCACCGCCCCGATCCGCCAGAGCTTTGACAGCGGCGATGTAGTTGGGGGGGTGGACAGCCTCCAGGGCAGCGGTGAGGCGAGACTCCTGCTGGTGGAGGGGGGTGGGCGATCGCCAGTCGAGCTGGTCAGCCCAGGGAGCGGCTTGCAGAGCTGTGGCGATCGCCGTCAACCGCCCCCCATTCTCTGGGTGAAACCGGCCCGTGTCATGGTCAAGAAACTCGTTGGAATAAATAATCGACACCATGGGCAGACGAATAATCTGGAGAAATAATTTGGAGAAATGTAAGACTCAAACCTGTCGAAAATCAGCCAATTTCTAGCGGGCGATCGAGCTAACTCCGGGGATGGCGCAGACAAGCTAAACGTTTCTCAAACAGCCTTCCCTGAAAATCCTGGAAACCCTTATGGGAAAAGGGCTTACGTCTCTGAATCAGGGGGCGAATCAGGGCGAATCGGAGCGGTTGAGGCGTGCTAAAATTGTAGAAGCTAGGACAAAAAATTGACAAACAAGTGCTTGAACAATTTTAGTTACATATTCCCTGGGGTGCTCCCTCCGATAGGGTTACACCCCAAGGAAAGTAATTTTGTTTGACTACTTAATTAGCCGTTACATAGCTTTTGGGTTGGTTTCTCAAACAAACCGCCGAAAAGCTTAATTTTTCGGAGTTTTTCACTAAATATGAGCAATCCTCAGGAGCGGATCATCCCCACGGATTTGCGGAACGAAATGTCCCAATCCTACCTGGAATATGCCATGAGCGTCATTGTGGGGCGGGCATTGCCAGATGCAAAGGATGGCCTCAAACCTGTCCATCGGCGCATTCTCTACGCCATGCATGAACTGGGGTTGACCCCCGATCGCCCCTTCCGGAAATGCGCCCGTGTGGTCGGGGAGGTGCTGGGTAAATACCACCCCCACGGCGACTCGGCGGTTTACGACGCCCTGGTACGCATGGCCCAGTCGTTCTCCATGCGCCTGCCGCTGATTGACGGCCACGGCAACTTCGGCTCCATCGACAACGACCCGCCAGCGGCCATGCGATACACGGAGTGTCGGCTGCAGGCCCTCACTACCAACGCCCTGCTGCAAGACATTGAGGCGGAAACCGTTGACTTCATCGACAACTTCGATGGCTCCCAGCAGGAACCCGTCGTCCTCCCGGCCCGCATTCCCCAACTGCTGCTGAACGGCTCCTCCGGTATTGCGGTGGGCATGGCCACCAACATTCCCCCCCACAACTTGGGCGAGCTAGTGGACGGGCTGGTGGCCCTCATCCACAACCCCAGCATCACCCATGAAGAACTGCGCCGCCACATCCCCGGCCCCGACTTTCCCACGGGTGGGCAAATCCTGGGGCAAAGCGGGATCCGTGAAGCCTACGAAACGGGGCGTGGCTCCATCACCATGCGGGGGGTGGCCACCATCGAAACCCTGGAGCAGCGCAATCGCCCCGATCGGGAAGCAATCATCATCACCCAGTTGCCTTACCAGACCAACAAGGCGGCCCTGATCGAGAAAATTGCGGAGCTGGTGAATGACCACAAGCTTGACGGCATTTCCGATATTCGGGATGAGAGCGATCGCAACGGTATGCGCATCGTCATCGAACTCAAGCGGGATGCTTACCCCCGTGTGGTGCTCAACAACCTCTATAAGCAGACGCCGCTGCAAAATAACTTTGGCGTCAACACCCTGGCGCTGGTGGACGGCGAACCCCAACTGCTCAGCATCAAGCAAATGCTGGAGGTCTTTCTAGACTTCCGCATCGAAACCATCACCCGCCGCACCCAGTACCAGCTCCGCAAGGCCGAGGAGCGGGATCACATCTTGCAGGGCTTGCTCATTGCCCTGGAGAATTTGGATGCCATTATCGAGCTGATCCGGGCCGCCGCCGACGCTCCCACTGCCCGCCAGCAGCTCATGGAGCGCTATGACCTCTCCGAAGCCCAATCTGACGCCATTCTGCAAATGCAGCTACGGCGACTGACGGCCCTGGAAGCGGAGAAAATTCTCCAGGAGCACGAAGAACTTCAGGCCCGCATTGCCGATCTGCGCGATATTCTGGCCCGCCGTGAGCGAGTGCTAGACATCGTAGAGCAGGAGGCGATAGATCTGCGGAATGTCTACGCCACCCCTCGGCTCACGGTGATTGAGCACATGGATGGCGACCTGGAGGACGCCGACCTGATCGCCAACGAGCAGGCCATCATCATGCTCACTGAGCAGGGCTACGTCAAGCGGATGCCCGTCAGCACCTTCCAGGCTCAGAACCGCGCCACCCGTGGCAAGGCGGGGACCCGCATTAAAGACGATGACGGGGTGGAGCATTTTATTAGCTGCCACGACCATGACAGCATTTTGTTCTTTAGCGATCGCGGCGTCGCCTACTGCCTGAAGGCCTACCAGATACCCACGGGGTCGCGCACCTCCCGAGGCGTTCCCATCGTTCAGATGCTGCCCATCCCCAGGGACGAGAAGATTACCTCAGTGATCCCCGTAACCGAGTTTGTGGACAACGAGTATCTGGTAATGCTCACCCGGGGCGGCTACATCAAAAAGACCGAACTGGCTGCCTTTAGCAACATCCGCGCCAACGGCCTGATCGGCATCTCCCTGGAAGAGGGAGATCAGCTCCGTTGGGTGCGGCGGGCCTGCCCCACCGACAGCATCATCATTGGCTCGCGGGACGGTATGACCATCCACTTCCGAGCGGATCACGATCAGTTGCGGCCCCTGGGCCGACCGACGCGGGGGGTCAAGGCAATGTCCCTGCGGGATGGGGATGAGCTAATCAGCATGGACATTCTCCCTGAGCAAATCGTGGACGCGATCGCCAGCCAGTCCGCTGACCCCGACGTTGATATCGATTGCGAACTCGAAGAGGCTGAGACCGATCCCTCGCGGGAAGCCTATCAAGGCCCGTGGGTGCTGGTCATCACCACGGGGGGCCTGGGTAAGCGGGTACCGGTTTCAGGCTTCCGACTGCAGCGTCGGGCAGGCATGGGGCTACGGGCCATCAAGTTCCGCAAATCGGGCGACCAGCTTGCTGCCCTGCGCATCGTTAACAGTGGCGATGAGCTGATTCTGGTGACCAGTCGTGGCATTATCATGCGGCAGGCGGTGGACGCCATTTCCTGCCAATCTCGCATGGCCACTGGTGTATACGTCCAGCGGCTCGATGATGACGACGCTATTGTTGCCGTAGCGCTGGTGCCCAAGGCGGAGGCCGAGGATGCAGAGGAAGGAGAGAATGACGTAGTAAACGTCGATTTAGTAAATTCAGGGACAGCGTCAGAGGATGCGGTTGAGACCATACCGGTGATGACAGTGGATGGATCGCTCGTCGATCCATCGACAACTGTGCCCCTACCGGAAGCTGGGGAAGACGCTGGCGAAGATCCCGCCGATGAAGCCTGAACCGTCCATCACCCCAAATGCGGATGATCGAGCAGATTCAGCGCCGCGCTAAAACTGATCCAAGCCTCCCTGGCAAAATAAGTGGGGGAAAGCTGGCGATCGCCCTCTTCAGCGGCATAGCCATGGGCCTTACCGCTGCGCCAGTGGGGGCCTGGTTTCTGGCCTGGGTGGCCCTGGCTCCCCTCTGGCAGCTCATCCTGGCCGACGCATTCGTCAAGGAAACATCCCTGAAGCACGGGCCTCGTCCCTGGTGGCAGCAGCTACCGTGGCGTCCCATCACCTACTGCCTGGTTTGGGGGCTGGGTTACTGTGGCCTGGCTATGGTCTGGATTCGCGACCTGCACCCCCTCACCTGGATGGGCATTCCGTGGCTGACCAGCGTGGCGATCGCCTTCTTTTGCTGGAGCTTTCTGGCGGGGCTGGGGGCAATGCGCATTGCCATCTGGGGCGGCCTCTTCGCCTTGGCGATCCGTGCCCTCCGCCCGTCTTCGCTGCCTCCCGCTAGCCCTATGATCCCCTGGCTGCCTCTGGTGCGGGTGCTGATCGGGGCGGCCCTCTGGTGTGGCGGGGAGGCTCTCTGGAGCGGCAGCATCCTCTACTGGCTCTCCCTGGCCTTCACCCAGAGTCCGCAAAACCTCTGGATTCTCCACCTGGGGCAGCTTTCTGGTCCGATGGCGGTTACTGCGGCGATCGCGGCAGTGAACGGCCTGCTGGCGGAGGCTTGGCTCCATCGACCGGGTGCTGCCCCGCAGCCCAGGGATCGTGGGATGGGGCGGCGGTGTCTGGCGATCGCCCTGCTGTTACTGGTGGGCAGTCACCTGGTGGGGGCCATTCGCTACTATCGGCCTCTCACCTCCTCTGCCGATGCCACCCTGCACATTGGCATCATCCAGGGGAATGTGCCCACCCGCATTAAGCTCTATGAAGAAGGGCTGCGGCTGGCATTCACCAACTACACAACGGCCTACCACGCCCTGGTGGATCAGCAGGTGGACGCTGTTCTCACGCCGGAAGGGGCCATGCCCATCGTCTGGGGAGAGCCGAATGTGTCTCGCAATCCGCTCTATCAGGCCATTCGCGATCGCGGCGTCCCTGCCTGGGTGGGCACCTTTTATCCCCAAAATGGCCATATTACCCAGAGCTTGCTTACCATCACTGGAGACGGCGAGGTTCTGAGCCACTACGACAAGGTGAAGCTGGTGCCCCTGGGGGAATACATTCCCTATCAGGCACTGCTGGGCGGACTCATCCGCAGGCTGTCTCCCGTAGACGCCACCATGGTACCGGGCGATCGCCAGCAGCAAGTTCTCACGCCCTTTGGTCAGGCGATCGTCGGCATTTGCTACGACTCGGCCTTTCCCTGGCTGTTCCGCACCCAGGCTGCCGGTGGCGGAGAGTTCATCCTGACGGCATCCAACAACGATCCCTACAACCGGGCCATGATGGCCCAACACCACGCCCAGGACGTGATGCGGGCCATTGAAACCGATCGCTGGGCGGTGCGGGCTACCAACACAGGCTACTCTGGCGTGGTGAACCCTCGGGGGCAAACGGTTTGGCGATCGCCCGCCCGCACCGCCGTTCACTACGCGGCTACCATCGCCCGTCGGCAAACCCAGACGCCCTATGTGCGCTGGGGAGACTGGCTCACGCCCTTGCTGCTGGTGGCGGCTATCCTGGCGGGGATCGGTAGCCGACTTACTCGCGGTTAACCTGCCGAACTTCGTAGGTATAAAACTGGCGAAAGACGCCGACGGTTTCTACGTGGTAGGCCGGTAGCCCGTCAACGGAGAGGGAGAGATTGGCGGGCAAAACCCGATCGAGGGCGGCCTCGGTTTCCAGATTGGTTTCGTAAATGCTAAGAAACAGGTAGTTCCGGCGCACGGTGCCACCCTGAACCAGGTCCCGCAACCAGGACTGATTGTCGCTTAAGACCGAACCGCAGATCCCTTCTAGAAATAGGGGAGCCTTCTCGCAAATCCGCGCTTCGAGCTGTTCGCTGAGCTGCGCAACCGCATAGGCTTCGTATGCCTCTTCCCCCGGATTTGTGACCGCCATGGCGACGCCAATACCAGCGATCGCTGAAACAAACAGTAATGCGGCGATTCTAAATGATTTCATAGTGCCAATCGTAAAGAGACCCTTGGGTTAAACCTAATGGATTTCCTGACTCTCTGGTGACCAAAAATAATGGGATACAAGCCCCGTCCTTCCAGGACGGCTTTTCTGAATAAACGCCGATACTTTTTCTTCAGCCATAGAGTATAATAGAACTATGCTGAATCTCACCTACGAGTACAAACTCATTCCCACAGCCCAACAGGCAGCAGTATTTGAAGACTGGCTGGAAATTTGCCGTAAGGTCTACAACTACGCTCTGGCAGAACGTAAGGACTGGGTGAAGTCTCGCCAATCTCCCGTCAATGCTTGCAGTATCGAGCGGGAATACATCATTCCTGCTGATGCACCTCGTCCCACCTTTGCGCGGCAGTGTCAGTCATTGG